>CANJKG010000192.1 GCA_947474775.1 Caulobacteraceae bacterium
ACCCCGACAGCTCCTGACGCGCCGCGGCGATGCGGGGCGCCTAAGGCGCGTTGCGGCGCGGGGCCGCGCGCTATAGGTTCCCGGCCTCTGTCCGACCCTATTCGCGAAAGTCCGGAGTCCCCGCTTGACCGATCTGTTTGACGAGGTCGAGGAGCAGCTGCGCTCCGACCGCTACCGGACCCTTGCGCTCAAGGCCTTGCCCTGGGTGATCGCCGCCCTGGCCGCTGTGCTGATCGCGGCTCTGGCCTACTGGGGCTGGGACAGCTACCGCCGGCAATCGTCGGCCAAGGCGTCCGAGCAGTACGCCGCCGCCCTGGAAGCCTTCAACGCGGGCGACGCGGCCAAGGCCACGCAGTTCTGGACCGAGGTCTCCAAGTCCTCTTCGGCGGGCTACAAGTCGCTCGCCCTGATGCAGCTGGGCGGGATGAAGCTCGCCGATCGCAAGACCGACGAGGCGGTGGCCCTGTTCGACGAGGCCGCCAAGGCGGCGCCGGACGAGGTGATCGGCGACGCCGCCCGCCTCAAATCCGCCTTCGCCCTCCTCGACACCGCGCCCTACAAGGATGTGGAGGCGCGTTTGCAGCCGTTGATTGAGGACGGCCGGCCCTATCGGGTGCAGGCCCGCGAGGCCCTGGGCTTCGCCAAGCTGGTCGCCGGGAACATCGCCGGAGCCCGGGCCGACTTCCTGGTGCTGTCCACCCTGCTGGACGCCTCGGAGAGCGCCCAATCGCGCGCCAAGGCGGCCATCCAGCTGATCGACTCCGGCGCCGCCAAGGCCATACCCGCTACGGTGAAGGCCGCCGCCGCGATGTCGTCGCCGTCACCGCTCATGCCGCCGCCGCAGATGCCCGGTCAGCTGCCGCCCCAACCGCAAGCCCCCGGAATTCAATGACGCCGTCGCGCCGCACATCTTTCCTGGCCATCCTGCTGATCGCCGCCATCGGGGCGAGCGGCTGCTCGACCCTGAGCAAGATCAATCCGTTCAAGGGCAAGGACGCCAAGGATGTCGCCGAGGGCGAGCGCATCTCGATCATCCCCGCCGACCAGCTGCTGGAGCCGGCCGCGGCCTTGAAGGGCGTCGACTTCGCCCTGCCGCCAGCCACCGCGTTGGCCGACTGGCCCCTGCCGGGCGGGACCCCGGAGCAGTCGGTGGGCCATGTGGACGCCGGCCGCAACCTCTCCATCGCCTGGCGGCGCGGCTTCGGCCAGGGCTCCAAGACCAGCACCCATGTGATGGCGACGCCGGTGGTGGCGGACGGGCGGGTCTATGTCATGGACGGCCAGGCCCGGGTCTCGGCGCGCGACGCACGCACCGGCGCCGAGGTCTGGAGCACCAACCTGCGGCCCCCGGGCCGGCGCGACCGGGTGGCCTTCGGCGGCGGCGTCGCCTTCTCGGAAGGCAAGCTCTATGTCAGTTCCGGCTACCGGCTGGTGGCCCAGCTCGACGCCGCCACCGGCGCGGTCGGCTGGACCACGCGCACCAGCGAGCCGATCCATGCGGCGCCCACGGTGACCGCCGGCCGGGTGATCGTGAACGCCCTGGACAACACCCTGCTCACCTTCAGCACCGCGGACGGGACGCCAGGGTGGACCTATCAGGCGCTGAGCGAGTCGGCCCGCATCCTGGCGGCCTCAAGCCCGGCGGTGTCGGGCGAGACTGTCGTCGCCTCCTTCGGCTCCGGCGAGCTGATCGCGCTGCGCAGTGGCAACGGCAACGACCTGTGGAACGAGGCGCTGTCTCGGGCCAGCCGCACCAGCGCGCTCTCGGAAATCCGCGACATCCCGGGCCGCCCGGTGATCTACCAGGGCGACGTGTTCGCCGTGAGCCACTCGGGCGTGTTCTCGGCGACCGACCTGCGCACCGGCCAGGCGCGCTGGAGCCTGCCGGTGGTGGGGATCACCACCCCGGCGCCGGCGGGTGACGTGGTCTATGTGGTCTCCAAGGCCGGCGAGGTGATCTGCGCCGCCCGCGAGACCGGCCAGATCTACTGGATCCGCCAGCTCAATCCCGAGGACGTGAAGCAGAAGCGGGGCTGGTTCGGCATCGGCAAGCGCAAGCCCCGCCCGCTGTGGACCAGTCCGCTGCTGGCCAACGACCGGCTGCTGATCGCCGGGACCACCGGCGAACTGGTGTCCCTGAACGCCAAGACCGGGGAGATCCAGCGGCGGATCAACCTGGGCGCGCCGACCCTGATCGGGCCGATCGCCGCCGGCGACACGGTCTATGTGGTCACCGACAATGCGCAGCTGATCGCGATCCGCTAGAGGCGCGTTTCCACCGGGCGCGGAAGCGCGGTAAGGGAGCCCATGCCGCTTAAACTCGCGATCGTCGGACGCCCCAACGTCGGCAAGTCCACGCTGTTCAACCGGCTGGCGGGGCGCAAGCTCGCCATCGTCGACGACCAGCCGGGCGTGACGCGGGATCGCCGCTTCGCCACCGGCCGGATCGGCGACATCGACCTGGAGATCATCGACACCGCCGGCTTCGAGGACGTCACCGACGAGAGCCTGGAGGCGCGGATGCGCATCCAGACCGAACTGGCCATCGACGAGGCCGACGTGTCGCTGTTCGTCATCGACAGCCGCGAAGGCGTCACCGCCATGGACCAGGTGTTCGCCGAGATCCTTCGGCGCAAGGACAAGCCCGTGGTCCTGGTGGCCAACAAGGCCGAGGGCAAGCAGGGCGACGCCGGCACGCTGGAGGCCTACAACCTGGGCCTCGGCGAGCCGGTGCCGATCTCCGCCGAGCACGGCGAGGGCATCGCCGACCTCTACCAGTCGCTGGCGATCTATGCGGTCGACTTCGAGGACGAGGCGCCGCAGGACGGCGAGAACCACGTCAAGATCGCCATCGTCGGGCGGCCGAACGCGGGCAAGTCCACCCTGGTCAACCGGCTGATCGGCGAGGACCGGATGCTCACCGGCCCGGAAGCCGGCATCACCCGCGACGCCATCCCCGTGGACTGGGAGTACGAGGGCCGCTCGGTGCGGCTGGTGGACACCGCCGGCCTGCGCCGCAAGGCCCGCGTGCAGGAGCATCTGGAGAAGCTGTCGACCTCCGACAGCATCCGGGCGATCACCTTCGCCGAGATCGTCATCCTGGTGATGGACGCCACCCACCCCTTCGAGACCCAGGACCTGCAGATCGCCGACCTGGTGGAGCGGGAAGGGCGCGGCCTGGTGTTCGTGCTGGCCAAGTGGGACCTGGTGGAGGATCCGCAGACCCTGCTTCCCCAGCTGATCGAGGAGGCCCAGCGGCAGCTGCCGCAGGTGAAGGGCGCGCCGATCATCGCCCTGTCGGCGGAGACCGGCCGGGGCCTGGAGCGGCTGATGCCGGCGGTGTTCAAGACCCACGCCGACTGGTCGACCAAGGTGAAGACCCGCGACCTCAACGACTGGCTGTCGATGGCGACCCAGCGCCACCCGCCGCCCTCGGTGGGCGGACGGCGCATCAAGCCCAAGTACATGGCCCAGACCAAGGCCCGGCCCCCGACCTTCGTGCTGTTCTCCAGCCGGGCCGACGAGATCCCCGAGCACTATCGCCGCTACCTGATCAATTCGATCCGCGAGAGCTTCGACCTGCCGGGCGTGCCGATCCGGATCACGGTGAAGTCGAACAGGAACCCCTATGCCGAGGGCGAGGAGAAGTCGGGACAGGGCTCGGCCCGCGCGCCGTTCGGCGAAACCCTGCCGACCACGGGCCTGAAGGCCAAGACCCGCATCGCGGCGTCGGCCAAGGCCAAGGCCGGCGCGGCCGGCAAGCCCAAGAAGCCGAAGACCAGGGGCCCCAAGGTCAAGCTGGGCAATCCCCGGGGCCGGGCGGCCAAACTGGCCCGGCCGGGCGTCAAGCCGAAGCGAGCTTCCCGGCCGTCTTCCACTCGGAAAACACCACGTTAGCCTTGGGCAGGCCGAGGTCGGCCTGGGCCAGCTCGACGATCAGCGGCCCGATCTCGGAGGGGTCGGGCAGGGTCGTGGGGTCTTCGCCGGGCAGGAATTCGGCGCGCATCCTCGTGCGCATGCCGCCCGGGTTCAGGATCGCCGCACGGACGGTCGTCTGTTCCAGCTCGTCGGCCCAGCAGCGGACCAGGGTCTCCACGGCGGCCTTGGAGGAGGCGTAGGGGCCGGTGAAGGCGCGGGCGCTACGGGCGGCGCGACTGGTCAGAAAGATGGCCCGCCCGGCGGTCGCGGCCCGCAGCAGCGGCTCGAAGGAACGGATCAGGCGGTAAGTGGCGGTGACATTGATGGCGTAGACGCGGTCCCAGTGCTTGGGCTCGATGTGGGAGACGGGCGTGACCGGTCCGAGGATCCCAGCGGCGTGGACCAGGATGTCCAGGCGGCCAAAGCGCTGGTGCAGGGCCAGGCCCAGCTGGTCGAGGCCGTCGCCCTCTGCGATGTCCATGGGCACGAGAGTGGCGGACTGGCCGGTGGTCGCGCGGATCTCGTCGTCGAGCTCCTCCAGGCCGCCCTGGGTGCGGGCGACGGCGACCACGTGCGCGCCAGCCATGGCCAGCGCCAGCGCGCTGGCGCGGCCGATTCCACGGCTTGCGCCGGTGACAAGGGCGATACGGTCGGAAAGCGGCAGATCGGACATGGGCGGCTGTCTAGCGACTCTCCGCCTGCAAGTCCTCCTGCTTTGCGTAGCGCTGGGCGATCGCCGCGCAGGCCATCAGCTGGATCTGGTGGAAGATCATCAGCGGCAGCAGGGCGACGCCGGCGACGGCTGCCGGGAACAGGGCCGCGGCCATGGGCGCGCCGCTGGCCAGGGACTTCTTTGAGCCGCAGAACAGGATGGCGATGCGATCGGCGCGGTCGAACCGACGGGCCAGGAGCCAGGTGGCGGAGAGCGCCGCCGCCAACAGGACCGAGCAGAGGATGACGAGGCGGACGAGGTCGAGGACGTCCAGCCGGCTCCAGACCCCGCCCACGACCGCGCCGGAGAAGGCGGTGTAGACCACCAGCACGATGGACCCGCGATCGACCTTGGTCAGCCATTTCCCCTGGCTGGTCACCCAGGCGCCGATCCAGGGACGCAGGAGCTGGCCGGCGGCAAACGGGGCCAGGAGCTGCAGGACGATGTTCCAGATGGAGCCGGCGGAGACCGCGCCCTGGGCGTGCAGCAGGACGCCCACCAGCAGTGGCGTGAGGAACACCCCCAGCAGGTTGGAGGCCGAGGCGGCGGCCACGGCGGCGGCGACGTTGCCGCGCGCGATGCCCGTGAACGCGATGGACGACTGGATGGTGGAGGGCAGGCAGCCCAGGAAGATGATCCCGGCCGACAGCGCCGGCGGGGTGATCCAGGCGGGCAGGGCGGCCAGGCCCACGCACAGGGCGGGAAGCAACAGATAGGTGCAGCCCAGCACCAGGAGGTGCAGGCGCCAGTGCGCGAGGCCGCCGATCACCGCCTCGCGGGAGAGACGCGCGCCGTACAGGAAGAAGACCAGGCCGATGGCGATCCTGGTGACCCAGCCCAGGGCCTCGGCCGCCTGGCCGCGCGCCGGGACGAGGCTGGCCAGCACCATGACCGCGACGATGATGACCAGGTAGTAGTCGATCCGGAGGCCGGCGAGCCGGCGTCCCAGACCTTTCGTCACGCGTCGACCAGGAAGGAGAGCTGGCGCCCAGCGGTGTCGTTGCGGCCCTCGGCGATCTCACGATCCAGCAGGCGAGTGGGGTAATCGCCGGTGAAGTAGTGGTCGGTGAACTGCGGGGCGGAGGGATCGCGGGGCGCGGCGTCCATGGCCCAGTAGAGGCCGTTCACGGAGAGATAGCCCATGGAGTCCACGTCGAGAATCTTGGCGATCTCCTCGACCGAGTGGTTGGCGGCCAGCAGCTTCTCGCGATCGGGCATGTCGATGCCGTAGAAGTCCGGCCACATGATCGGCGGCGAGGCGGAACGCAGGTGGACCTCGGCCGCGCCGGCCTCGCGGACCATGCGCACCACGCGCACCGAATTGGTGCCGCGCACGATGGAATCGTCGATCAGCATCACCTTCTTGCCCGCCAGCACCGAGCGGTTGGGCGAAAGCTTCATGCGTACGCCGAGCTCCCGGGCGCCCTGGGTCGGCTGGATGAAGGTGCGCCCGACATAGTGGTTGCGGATGATGCCCATCTCGAAGGGCAGGTTGGCTTCCTGGGCGTAGCCAAGGGCCGCGGGCACGCCGGAGTCGGGCACCGGGACCACGACATCCACGTCAGCCGGACATTCCTGCGCCAGGCGGCGACCCAGTCGCTTCCTCACCTCGTAGACGGAGCGGCCGTTCACCACGGAGTCTGGCCGGGCGAAATAGACGTATTCGAAGATGCAGGGGCGCGCCTGCATGGCCGGGAAGGGCTTGATGCTCTGGACACCGTCCTGGTCGATGACGACGATCTCGCCGTGCTCGACATCGCGGACGAAG
>CANJKG010000193.1 GCA_947474775.1 Caulobacteraceae bacterium
GATCAAGGACATTGGCTACGAGCAGAAGGGCTTCCACTGGAACAAGGCCAAGTACGCCTGCCACCTGCACCCGCAGTCCGAGCATATCGCCCAGGGCGTCGACGCCACCGCCAAGAAGGACGAGGGCGCGGGCGACCAGGGGATCATGTTCGGCTACGCCTGCGACGAGACGCCGGAGCTGATGCCGGCGACGCTGCAGTACTCGCACAACATCCTCAAGCGCCTGGCCGAGGTCCGCCACTCAGGCGAATGCTCGGTGCTGGAGCCGGACGCCAAGAGCCAGGTCACTCTGCGCTACGAGAACGGCCGCCCCGTGGAGGTGCTTCAGATCGTCGTCTCCACCCAGCACAAGAAGCGCATCGGCTTGCACCTGGCCACGCCCAAGCGCCTCGAAGGTGTGATCCGTCCCTACGTCGAGGCGGTGTTCCCGGCCGGCCTGCTGACCAAGAAGACCAAGTGGCACATCAACCCCACCGGCCGCTTCGAGATCGGCGGACCGGACGGCGACGCCGGCCTGACCGGGCGCAAGATCATCGTCGACACCTATGGCGGCGCGGCCCCGCACGGCGGCGGCGCCTTCTCCGGCAAGGATCCCACCAAGGTGGACCGCTCCGCCGCCTACGCCTGCCGCTATCTGGCGCGCAACGTGGTGGCCGCCGGCCTGGCCAGGAAGTGCACCATCCAGATCAGCTACGCGATCGGCGTGGCCGACCCCTTGAGCTTCTATGTCGACCTGCACGACACCGGCGAGATCGATCCCGCCAAGCTGGAGCTGGCCCTGCCGGAAATGATCGGCGGCGCAACGCCTAGGGCCATCCGCGAGCACCTGCAGCTCAACCGGCCGATCTACGCGCGCACAGCCGCCTACGGCCACTTCGGCCGCCAGCCCGACAACGAGGGCGGCTTCTCCTGGGAGCGCGACAGCCTGGTGGACCAGCTGAAGGGTCTGGCCTGACCGCCGACCACCCCCAGCTGCGCTCGTTCGGCCGCCTGAAGTCGCGGCCGATCAAGCCGCGGCAGGCGGCGCTGATGGAGACCCTGCTGCCGCGGCTGCGGGTCCCCGCCGAGCCCTTCGACCCCCGCGCCCTGAAGCCCGATGCGACAGAGGCCTGGCTTGAGATCGGCTTCGGCGGCGGCGAGCACCTGGCCGCCCAGGCCGCCCGCCGTCCGGACGTCATCCTGATCGGCGCCGAGCCGTTCCTGAACGGGGTGGCCAGCGCTCTGCGTCACATCGACGAGGCGGCGCTCTCCAACGTCCGCCTGCATGACGGCGACGCCCGCGAGCTGCTGGCGCGCCTGCCCGACGCCAGCCTGGAGCGGGTGTTCGTGCTGTTCCCAGATCCCTGGCCCAAGACCCGCCACCACAAGCGCCGCCTGGTCCAGGCCGAGACCTTGGCCGAGTTCGCCAGGGTGCTGAAGCCCGGCGGCCGCTTCCGCTTCGCCAGCGACGTGGCGCACTATGTGGACTGGAGCCTGGCCCGCGTCATTGAGAACCCCGCCTTCCGCTGGACCGCAGCCCGCGCGGACGACTGGCGCACGCCGCCCGCCGACCACATCACCACCCGATACGAGACAAAGCGCCTGGGCGACTGCGCCCCGGTGTTCCTGGATTTCGTCCGGGGCTAACCCTTCGCGGACGCCCGGTCGATCGAGGCGCGGATCAGGGCGGCGGTCTCATCGGGATCGGCCCAGTGGCTGATCTCCACCGACTTGCCCTTCTCCAGGTCCTTGTAGTGCTGGAAGAAGTGGGCGATCTGCTCGGTCAGGATGGTGGGCAGGCCGCGCCAGGACTCCACGCCCCGGTAGAAGGGGTGCAGCTGGTCGGCCGGCACCGCCAGCACCTTCTCGTCGCCGCCGGCCTCGTCGGTCATGATCAGCGCCCCGATCGGCCGGCAGCGGATCACCGCGCCTGGCACCACCGGCGTCGGGCCCACCACCATGATGTCCATCGGGTCGCCGTCGTCGGCCAGGGTGTGCGGGATGAAGCCGTAGTTGCCCGGATAGAACATGGCGGTGTGCAGGAAGCGGTCCACGAAGATGGCGCCGGAGGCCTTGTCCATCTCGTACTTCACCGGCTCGCCGCCCTGCGGGATCTCGATGATGGCGTTGACGTCGTAGGGCGGGTTCACGCCGACGGGAATCTTGGTGATGTCCATGGGGGACCTCGAACACACAAATGAGGCGGCGGTGTGTGGCCTATCGGGGCGCGCCAGGGAAGCGGCTAGCCGTTGATACCCGACGCTTTGCCGGAGAGAGGCGCACGGCGGCCACACCGCGGCTTAAATCTCATGCCGGCCAGTCTGCCTCCCGGCCTCGGCAACTCAAGGACGGCGCGCACGCGCCGCCGGACCGGCCGGCCGCAGGCCGGTCCTTGACTTGCCGAGGCCGGCCGATACCAAAGCCCCGAGCTGACAGCTCAAGAGTTCGCTGGATTTCTAGCTGAGTTCGGAGCCTATCTGTCGGCCGACGCACGCCATGACATCTGGGCATACAGTCCGGAGACGGACACAACGGTCGTCTGGGATCGGCACAACCTGATCCACGCCTATGGCGACCTCGAGGACTTTGAGACGACCCTCATGGCGCTCGGGTTCAGCGGTGGCGAGTTGCCAGCTCTAGGCGAACATACCCATTACTATCGCGAGGAGTGCGACGATGACGCCCTCCGACTAATCGAGGCCTTTGACTGGCGGTGGTCGCCGTTGCGCACCGAAGATGAGCAATAGGGCTGACAAGTCTCTTACCCAGCGCTATATACCCCCCCAACATCGCTGATAGCGCTGCAAAGCGCCTTCAAGCGGCGGGCCTAAAAAGCCCGGCCGCTTTTTTCTTTGCCGGAGGACGGCCACGCCGATGCGCGGCAAGACCGCTGAAGACCAACGGCTCCTGGAGCTGCTCGATCCCGTCGCCGAGGTTGCGGGCTACGAGATCGTGCGCCTGCGGCTGATGGGGGGCGAGCACGCCCGGCGGCTGCAGATCATGGCCGAGCGGCCCTCGGACGGGGACATGAACGTCGAGGATTGCGCCAGGCTTTCCCGCGCCATCTCCGAGATCATGGACGCCGCCGATCCGGTGGCCGGCGAATACACGCTGGAGGTCTCCTCCCCCGGCGTCGACCGGCCGCTGACCCGGCTGCAGGACTTCGCCACCTTCGAGGGCCACGAGGCCCGCCTCGAACTCGACCGCATGGCCGAGGGCCGCAAGCGCTTCAAGGGCCTGCTGGCCGGCGTCGAGGACGACAGCGTGGCCATCGATCTGGAGGGCGAGGAGCACACCGCGCTGATCCCCTTCACCTGGGTGATCGACGCCAAGCTGGTGCTCACCGACCAACTGATGAAACGCGGCGCGGACATCCGCGCCGCGCGCCTGCAGTCCGAACAACAACAACCGACTTCCGAATAAGAGGATCACCCCATGAGCCTGACCGGCATCTCCGCCAACCGGCTTGAACTGCTGCAGATCGCCGACGCCGTCGCCCGCGAGAAATCCATCGACCGCGAGATCGTCATCGAGGCGATCGAGGAGGCGATCCAGAAGGGCGCCCGCGCCCGCTACGGCGCCGACCACGACATCCGCGTCCACATCGACCAGAAGACCGGCGAGACCATCGTCAAGCGCGTGGTCACGGTGGTCGAGGACGACGCCACCTTCGGCATGGCGACCAGCGAGGACGGCGAGGAGGTTCCCGCCGAGGCGCCCCCCGGCGTGATACGCCTGGAGCAGGCCAAGCGCCTCTACACCGACGCCGCCGTGGGCAAGGTCTATGAGGAGATCCTGCCGCCCTTCGAATTCGGCCGGGTGCAGACCCAGATGGCCCGCCAGGTGGTGACCGGAAAGGTCCGCGAGGCCGAGCGCGAGCGCCAGTTCGAGGAGTTCAAGGACCGCGTGGGCGAGATCGTCAACGGCGTGGTCAAGCGGGTCGAATACGGCAATGTGGTCGTCGACCTGGGCCGCGGCGAGGGCATCATGCGCCGCGACCAGTCGATCCCCCGCGAGAACTTCAACCTGGGCGACCGGATCCGCTGCTACATCTACGACGTCCGCCGCGAGACCAAGGGCCCGCAGATCCTGCTGAGCCGCGCCCACGGCGGCTTCATGGCCAAGCTGTTCGCCCAGGAGGTTCCGGAGGTCTACGACGGGGTCATCGAGATCCGCGCCGTGGCCCGCGACCCGGGCAGCCGCGCCAAGATGGCGGTGGTCTCCAACGACAGCTCCATCGACCCCGTCGGCGCCTGCGTCGGCATGCGCGGGTCGCGCGTGCAGGCCGTGGTGGCCGAACTGCAGGGTGAGAAGATCGACATCATCCAGTGGAGTCCTGACGAGGCGACCTTCATCGTCAACGGCCTGGCGCCGGCGGAAGTCTCCAAGGTGGTGATGGACGAGGAGGACGAGCGGGTCGAGGTGGTCGTGCCCGACGAGCAGCTGTCCCTGGCCATCGGCCGGCGCGGCCAGAACGTGCGGCTCGCCAGCCAGCTGACCGGCTGGCAGATCGACATCATGACCGAGAGCCAGGAGAGCGAGCGCCGCCAGCGCGAGTTCGCCGAGCGCACCGCCCTGTTCCAGGAGGCCCTGGACGTGGACGAGGTCATCGCCCAGCTGCTGGTCACCGAGGGCTTCGCCACCGTCGAGGACGTGGCCTTCGTGGACGTCTCCGAGATCGCCTCCATCGAGGGCTTCGACGAGGATACCGGCGCCGAGATCCAGGCCCGCGCCCAGGAGTACCTGGACAAGGAAGCCGCCGAGTACGACGCCAAGCGCCGCGAACTAGGTGTCGAGGACGCCTTGCTTGAGGTTCCGGGCGTCACCCTCTCGATCGCTGTCGCCCTGGGCGAAGGCGATGTGAAGACCGTCGAGAACCTGGCCGACCTGGTGCCCGACGACCTGCGCGGCTGGTTCGAGAGCAAGAACGGCGAGCGGGTGCGCGAGCCCGGCATCCTGGAGGCCTTCAACCTGGAGCCGCAGGACGCCGAGCTGCTGATCATGCGCGCCCGGGTGGCCATGGGCTGGATCGAGGCTCCGCCCGAGGAACCCGAGGAGGAGGCCATCGAGGAGACCGATATCTTCGCCCAGGCTGAGCTGGAAGGCGAGGCGCGCGACGCCTAGGCCCGACTTGAGCCCCGCGTCAGCCACCCTCGCCGCCGCCGCCCGCGAGCGGCGCGACATCGTCACCGGCGAGGTGATGGACGAGGCGCGGCTGATCCGCTTCGTGCCTGGCCCCGACGGCCAGGCTGTCCCGGACCTGGCGCGCAAGCTGCCGGGGCGCGGATTGTGGGTGGCGGCAGACCGCGCTTCCGTGGAGACGGCGGCGCGCAAGGGACTGTTCTCCCGCGCCGCCAAGGCCAAGGTGGCCGCCTCCGCCGACCTCGCCGACGAGGTGGAGACGCTGCTGAAACGCCGGCTGTTGAGCGGGCTGGGGCTTGCGCGGAAGGGGGGCGATCTTATCTCGGGCTTCGAGAAGGTCGCCCAGGCGATCTCCGCGGGCCGGGCGGCCTGGCTGGTTGAGGCGACGGACGGCGCGGCCGACGGGCGGCGCAAGCTTCGCGCCCTATTCCGCAAGTCGCCCAGTCCGCCGGCGCTTGTCGGCCTGTTCCCGGCTTCGGAATTGGGTTTGGCCTTAGGCGCTGAGAATGTGATACACACCGCCTTCCTTGCGGGACGAGCCGCCGATCATTGGACGTTGGACGTCCGACGGCTGGCGGGTTTCTGTCCTCTCTTTCCCGAGAGTTGGCGCGAGGAGCCTTGAGGCGGGCGGGACCCGGAAGGGGACCCCGCTCGCATGCTATTGATCGATCCGTTTGGCCGGGCTTCCCGGCCGGTGAGTAAAGCGAGCGCATGAGCGACGACGACAACAATGGCCGCAACTCCGCCCCGGGCGGTCGTGCGCCCCTGACCTTGAAGCCCCGCGGGGAGGGATCGGTCCGGGCCGGCACGGTGAAGCAGAGCTTCAGTCATGGCCGCTCCAAGATCGTGGTCGTGGAGACCAAGCGGGCGCGCACGCACATGCCCACCGCCGGCAACCTCGCCGCGCCCTCCTCCGCCGAAAAACGGATCTTCGAGCCGCGCCCGGCGCCGCCGTCCGCCGCGCCGCGTCCGGCCGGCCCCGCCCAGGACACCTCCGGCCTGAGCGCCGAGGAACGCGCCGCCCGCCAGCGCGTCATCGAGGCCGCCCGCCAGCAGCAGGAACGCCAGGCCGCCGAACAGGCCGCCCGCGAGGAACGCGCCCGCGCCGAGGCCGCCGCTCGCGCCGCCCAGGCTGCGCCCGCCGCACCACCCGCCGCCGCGCCACCTGCCGCCGCCCCGCCTGCGGAGGCCGCCGC
>CANJKG010000194.1 GCA_947474775.1 Caulobacteraceae bacterium
CACCTTGGCGCCCTCGGCGGCGGCTTGTTCGGCCAGCGCCACGTCGGTCTTGGGCCCGATCAGCGAGGCCATGGCGCCCGCGCCCACCGGCACGGCCCTCTGCATCGCCTGTCCGCGCAGCTTCAGGAGCCGGGCCGCGTCGGCGAGGCTAATCGCGCCCGCGGCCGCCAGGGCGGAATATTCCCCCAGGCTGTGGCCGGCGACGAAGGCGGCCCTGTCCACGCCCACCCCGAACTCCCGCTCCAGAGTCCGCATCACCCCCATGCTCACCGCCATCAGGGCGGGCTGGGCGTTCTCGGTCAGGGTAAGTTCGTCCTCAGGACCTTCCCGCATCAGGCGCGAGAGCCTCTGCCCAAGCGCGTCGTCCACCTCCTGGAACACCTCGCGCGCGGCGGCGAAGGCGTCGCCGAGTTCGGCGCCCATGCCGACAGCCTGGCTGCCCTGTCCGGGAAAGAGAAAGGCGAGGCTCATGCGACCGCTCCGGCGCCGTGATTCCGACGCCGCGAGGGTTAGGCGATTGGAAAAGCCGGGACAAGGCGGGCCTGGGCGCGAAGACCAGGGACAGCTACTCCAGGTCGATTATTCACGTATCGCGGGCACTTGTTCTCGGCCTCAACCTGGCCCTGCAAGACACATCGTCGCAGGCGCGTGGCTTTGGATGAAAAAAATCCTGTCGACCGCCAAGCAACCCGCATCCGCCTTACTACTTGCCCCGTATATCTCGCGCATTAAAGTTAATGCGCGCCGACAGACCTACCAATAGCTGTCTTCCGTGGGTTGAAAGCTATCGTGGGAGTGTCCGCGCCCTTGGGAAAAGCCCCAGACAGACTATCCAATCGCGTTTTTCTTTCCCTGAGGCTCCTGGCCCCGGCCTCGATATGTGCCGAAATGGGACCGCAGCCCACTCTGTTCGAAATGACAGTTGATGTCGGCAAACTAACTTGACGGTTACCGGACATGGTTTTAAAAATATGAACGGCCGGCGATTTTAGAGGCTTCCTTAATAGTTCGAAATTCCTTGAATATTTCATCGAGAAATTTCGGACCTATCCAACGGTAGACCGCGAGTCTGTCTTGGGCGGATCCCTTTGAAAACCTGGATTTGTTAGCTGTTTCCCCTGGGGGGGTTGTCATGACGTTCAACAAGATCATCGCCGGCGCCGTCGCGCTTACTTCCACCGTGGCCCTGGCTACCGCGGCCTCCGCCGCTGGCAGTGTCAACGCAACCGCGCCCGCCACTGCGACCATCGTCTCGCCGGTGACGCTGACCAAGACCCAGAACATGGCCTTCGGCAGCATCGTGCGTCCGTCGAACGCCAACACAAACACGGTGACGCTCGACGCCAACGGCAACGTGACCCTGTCCGGCACCGGCAACGCCACCCTGGTGGTCAGCACCCGCACCTCGGCGCTGTTCAACGTGGTCGGCGTCGCAGGCACGACCTACACCACAACCCAGGGCCTGGTGTTCGCGCCGACCCTCAGCAACACCGCCGCTGCCCTGCCGGTGGCCTCTACGGGCGCCTTGGGAACCATTCCCGCCGGCGGGTCGCAGGAACTGCGCTACGGCGCCTCGTTCGATATCACCAGCGCGACCTTGGCCCAGGCCTACACGGGCACGCTCAGCGTCCAACTCGACTACAACTGATCTGCTTTGGAGGCTGAGCGGCCGCCGCGCCGTTCAGCCCTTCGAAACCATCTTCCCTCAGCGACCGGAAACCAGGTTTCTTCAGGACCCGGAAACCGTGTTCTTTCAGCGTAACTAAATCGGCGGTTGTTAAGCTAGGCGTATGAAGCGCTTGGCCTTTTTCCTTGGACTGCTGACCGCCGTCCAGGCCCTCGCCTTTCAGGCGCAGGCGGGCGGCGCGGTCCGGGCGACAGCGTCCGCCGAAGTAACCATTCTGGAGCCGGGCGCAGGGGTCCAGGCGAGCGCGCCCTTCGACTTCGTCGCCGCGCCCGACCGGACATCGGCCAAGGCTGGGTTGCAGGAGCTGCCGACCGGCAACGCCCGCTTAACCATTCAGGGTAAAGCTGGCGATGCGCTTTCGATGTCCGTGCCATCGACCTTCGACCTCGTGCGTGAAGACGGCGGCGACGTGTTGACGGTCCAGACGAAGACGACGGCCGCCGAGGGTATGGGCGGCCAGGAGTTGACCACGGGCGGGGGCATCATGGACGGCGATTTCATGAAGGTGGACATCGGCGGCAAGCTGATTAAGACGGCCACCCTGCCCAAAGGCGCCTATCAGGGTCTTTTCGTCGTGCTGATCCAATACAATTGACGTGCGCCGCGCCGCCTACATCCCGGCTTTCGCAGTCCTGGGCGCGTTAACCGCGTTTGGGCCTTCGCGCGCTCAGCCGGCAGAGCCGGAGCCGCCCGCCCAGGCGCAGGCCCCGGTCGTCGTGGGCGGCACCGGCGCCAACCTGAACATCACCCCCAAGCGCATCGTCCTGGACCGAGGGCGCCGGTCCGGCACGGTGTTCATCTATAACCAGGGCGACGGCGCGGCGACCTTCGACATCAGCCTGGTCGACCGGGTCATGCGCCCTGACGGGCAGATCGCCCCTGCCGCCGAAGCCGCGGAGAAGCCGGAGTTCAGGCCCTACGCGGAGAAGATGCGTTCGGCGGGCGCCCTGTTGCTGGTCTCGCCCCGCCGGGTGTCGCTGGCGCCGCGCCAGGGCCAGACCATCCGCGTGCGCCTGCTCAACAGCCCCCAGCCGCTGGAAGCCGGCGAGTACCGCAGCCACCTGACTGTCACTACCATCCCGCCGCGCACCGTCGGCCCAACCGCAGAGGCCGTCGCCGCGACCCCGGCCAACCAGCTGCGCCTCACCGTCAACGCCATGTTCGGCGTCTCCATCCCGGTCATCGTGCGGGTGGGCGACGTCGATGTCCGCGCCGCGATCGAGAACGTCCGATTGGAGGAGGTCGAGGCGCCCGCCGCTACCGGCGCCCCGTCCAGGCGCATGCCCGTGGCCAGCTTCGATCTGGTCCGTCTCGGGACCAGTTCCCTGTTCGGCAACATCGAGATTCGCCTCGCCGGCCAGCGCCGCGGCGACCCCATCGGCGTCGCCCGCGGCGTCGGCGTCTATCCCGAGATCGAACGCCGTCTGGTCCGCATCCCGCTCTCCCGCATCCGCGGCGTGGAAGACAAGATCGAGATCACCTTCACGGACGACGACTCCGCGCCGGGCAAGGTCCTTGCCAAAGCCGCGCCCTAGAGCCCGGCTGACCACGTCAGCCGGGACAGCGTCGCACCGCCGCATACTCTTCGCGGGCGTGGCCTGGGCTGTCATCGCCGCCGCTCCAGGCCTCGCCGCCGAGCCGAACCCGCTGTTTCCGGCCGCTGCGTCCGAGGGGGTGATCCCGAACCCGCTGTTCCCGACCGACGCCACGACGGCGAGCGTCCCCAACCCGCTGTTCATACGCGCCATCCTGCGCCCGGCGCCTATCGTCCAGGCCGGGCCGCCCGCGCCCTACTCCCTGGCCGATCCCTATGAAGCGCCCTACCTGCCGCCCTCGGCCGACCTGATGCAGCTCGCGTCGGCCTTTCCCCTGGCCCCCAGCGGCGGCGGGACGGCGTGGAACTCCACAACCGCCCTGCCCGGCGTCGACCCCACCATGCTGCTGCTGTTTGAGGTCCACTATGGCGACCTGACCCGCCTCCTGGAGCTCGACGTGGACGTCCAGCCCGCCGTCAGCCGCATCATCGGACGCATTGGCGAAGCCAGGCGCACCCTGCTGGTCGACCTGCGCACCGGGGTGGCCCGCAACGGCGCCCGCGAGATCGCCCTGTCGCCGGAAGACGCGGCGCTCTCCCCCAGCGAGATCTACCTGCGCGCCTCCGCCGTGCAGCGTCTCCTGCCGCTGCGCCTGACCATCGACGCCGGGGGTCTGACCATGCGGCTGGCCACCCTGGAGTTGCTTCCCTTCGAGAACCGCCTGCTACGCCAGAACCGCACGCGCCAGGGTTCCGGCCCGGGTCCCGCCGAGGAGGTGATGCGCGTCGAGACGCCGTACCGTGCGATCAGTCCGCCGTCTTTCGACGTCGCCTTGAACCTTGGCGCCCAGACCGACGCCCCCCCGGACCCCGTTCCGCTATGACATTCGCACCGCCGCCGACGTCCTGGGGACCAACTTCCAGGGCTACGTCGGCTCCGAGGAGGATGGCTCTCCCTCTTCGGCGCGGGCGACTTTCGAGCGCCGCTCGCTGGAAGGAGACCTGCTCGGCCCGTTGAACGCGCGGCTTGTGGCGGTTGGCGACGTCTTCTCGCCCGCCGTGGCGATCGGCCCGCGCAGCATCGGCGGGCGCGGCGTGGCGGTTTCCACCGTCCCACTCGACCAGGCCAGCATCTTCAACCGCATCGACCTGCGCGGCGAACTGCCGCTCGGCTACGACGTCGAACTCTACGTCAACGACGTGCTGATCAGCGGCCAGACGGCGGCCGAGCAGGGTCGCTACGAGTTCCTCAACGTGCCGCTCTCGCCCGGCGTGAACGTGGTCCGCATCGTCACCTACGGTCCCCGCGGAGAGCGCAAGGAAGACACCCGGATCATCAACGTCAGCGGTGGCCTGCTGCGCAAGGGCGAGTCCACCCTGGAATTCGGCGCCGTCGACCAGAACCAGCCCCTGATCCGCTTCCGGCGCTTCCAGGCCTTCGCCGGGCGCGAGGTGTTCGCCAGGGGCCCCAGGGTCGTAGCCGCCGTCAACCACGGGGTCAGCCAGTACCTCACCCTGTCGGCCGCCGCCGGCAGCTACGCCCCGCGCGAGAACCTGCAGCAGGACTTCGCCGTCCTGGGGGCGCGCACCTCGCTGTTCGGCTACGCCACCCAGGCGGCCCTGGCCACCAACGACGACGGCGGCTCCGGCGCCACCCTGGCCGTCGCCGGCCGCCCGTTCGGGGTCTCCACCGTCCTGCGCCATTCGGAGTATCGTGGGGGCTTCATCGACGAGAACAACCTGGCCGCCGACCTGATGCGCGACGTGCGGCGGCGCTCGGAGATCACCCTCGACGGAAGCCTGCCGCTGGGCGGGCGCATCCTGCCGGTGTCGCTGCGCACCTTCCGCGACGAGTATGTCGACGGCGGCAGCCGCACCGTCGCCTCCGGCCGGGCCTCGGCGGCCATGAGCGGGGTCCTCTACTCCACCGGCCTGGACTACGAGCGGGGTAGCCTGCCCGGCTCCCGGGCCAGCTAGATGCTCACCGGCTATCTCGCCGCCTCCGCCTTCCAGAACTACAGGTGGCAGCTGCGCGGCTCGGTGGACTACGAGTTCCTGCCCAACCCCCAGGCGCGCAACCTGATCCTCACGGCCGATCGCCGCGTCTCGGAGGAATGGGCCTTACGTTTTGGCCTCAACCAGCGCCTCGACGCCCGGGGCTCGAACCTGTTCGCCAGCAGCATCCACCGCACCAACTTCGGCGACGTCGCCCTCACCGGCGAGTACGACAACTCCGACCAGAGCTGGCGGCTCGGGGTCCAGCTTAATTTCGGCCTGGCCTGGCGGCCAGAGCGTGAGCGCTACGCCGTCAGCCGGCCCGGACCCGGCATCGGCGGCTCGGTGGTGGTGCATGCCTTCATGGACGCCAATGGCGACGGCGCCTTCACTCTGGGCGAGGCGCCGGTGGCCAATGTCACGGTCGAGGGCGGCGAGCGATTCACCGCGACCGGTCCCGATGGCCGCGCCTACCTCACCGGCCTAGGCGCCGCCGCCAACGCGCGGGTGATGATCGGCGTCGACCGGATCGAGAACGCCATGGTCAAGGCGCCGCCCGGCGTCGTCGAGTTCTCCCCGCGCCCAGGCTCCGTCACCACTATCGAGTATCCCATTCGGCCCACCGGCGAATTGGCGGTGAAGATCGCGCTGCTGCGTCCGGACGGCCAGCGGGTGGGCCTGTCGGCGGTGCAGATCCAGCTGGTGAGCGAGCGCGGCGCCGTGGTCGACGGCGTCACCGAGTTTGACGGCTCCGTGATCTTTCAGGACCTGCCGGTGGACACCTATCGCCTGCGTCTCCAGCCCGAACAGGCCGGGCGGCTGCGGATGCGGCTCACCAAGGAGCCGGTGGTGGTGATACGGGCCGACGGCGACGTCACGCCGGATGTCGCCGCCGATGTCGTCTTCGACCGTGGTTAGTGTCTAGAATGGCGACGTTTGTTGATCCGGCGTCCACGGATCGCAGCACAGGCGACAGAGGGCCTTGGTTTTGACCGCCGTGAGACGCCGTATCGCAGGACCGAAAGCACTGTTCGCGCTCGGCCTGCTGTTGCTGGCCTGGCCGACAGGTCAGGCCAGCGCACAGAACTACACC
>CANJKG010000195.1 GCA_947474775.1 Caulobacteraceae bacterium
ACGTGGGCGATGATGGCGATGTTGCGAAGCGACATGGAGGGGTCTCGGAGACGGAACGGGGGCTTGTAGGCGAGTGGGGGCCTCGCCGCCAGCGTCACTTGTGCGACAGGCTGGCGGGTCGGCTCATATTGCGCCGCAGCATAACCTAAGGGAAGCCTTGCATTAGCAGGGCTAATTGCGACGGGCCATCACTTTTGGAATTTGCATAAAGGTCAGTACAATAACGAGAAAGTGTATATTTGCGGGAAAGGCGCAGAAGTGGCGAAGATTCTTATTGTCAATTTGTGCGTCGCACTGTACATAGGGGGTGTGAGGCGGCCTTGCCGCTTCTGCCCTTCCTGGGCGTTTCCTCCCTAATGACTGCCGCGCCCTCGGGCGCGGCTTTTTTTTGGGCTCAGCGCCTCGGGCGGCGGCTCAGCCCGGCCGCAGGGCGCGCCAGTCGGCGGCGACGATCGACTCCGTCAGGCGCGCCAGGTCGGCTTTCAGCCGGTCGAAGCCGGCGGTGGCCGACAGGGTCGCCTCATCCAGATAGAGGCCGCGGTTGATCTCGATCTGCAGGGCGTGGACGCCGCGGCCCGGCCGGCCGTAGTGCTCGGTGGTGTAGCCGCCGGCGTAAGGGGCGTTGCGCGCCACCCGGTAGCCCATCCGCTCCAGCTCGCGCTCGACACGGCCCGGCAGGACCCCGGCGCAGGCCGCCCCGAAACGGTCGCCGAGCACGATATCCAGTGGCCGCTCGCGTCCGCCCGCCCGCGCCGCGGCCGAGGGCATGGAGTGCCAGTCCACCAGGATGGCGAAGCCGTGCGCGTCGCGCGCCTCGCCGATCAGCTGCTCGAGGGCGGCGTGATAGGGCCGGTGGCCGGCCTCGATGCGGCCGCGGGCCTCGGCGAAGGTCAGCTTGCGCGCATAGATCTCCTGGCCGTCGGCGACGACGCGCGCGATGGCCCCCAGGCCCGCGGCCACCCGGGCGGTGCGGGCGCGGGCGAAATCGGGCAGGTCGTCGGCGAACATGCCCGGGTCCAGCTCATAGGCCTCCCGGTTGACGTCGATGTAGGCGCGGGCGAACTGCGCGCCGAGGGTCGCCACCCCGGCGGCCGGCGCGCCGGCGATCAGGTCGTCCACGAAGGCGTCCTCCGAGCGGCGGATGCTGAGGGCGTCGAGGGAGGCGGCCGCGCCCATGTCGGCGGGATAGAGCCGTCCGGAATGGGGGGAGGCGAACACCAAGGGGGTGGGCGGCGGCTCGCCCTCGGGGGCGGCCCGCGTCAGGGCGAACATCTGGCGCGGGTGCGTCTCCTCGGCGGCGATGGGCTCCCAGGCGTTCATGGCGGTCATTGAACGCTGAGCCTCCCGCCCGGTCAAAGGGTTCATCGCGCCTTTACGGTTGCCTCGTTAGTAATGCTCCTCCCAAAGAGTTTCCGCCTCCAGCCCAGAAGCCAATGCCCCGCATTCTCCTCGCCGAAGACGATGACTCCCTGAGGGGCTTCCTGGCCCGCGCCCTCGAGCGCGCCGGCTATGAGGTCACCGCCTGTTCCGACGGCGACCAGGCCATGGCCGTGCTTGGCGAGGACTGGGACCTGCTGCTCACCGACATCGTCATGCCGGGGGCCGACGGCATCGAGGTGGCCCGCGAGGCCGCCCAGCGCCACCCGGGGCTGCGGATCATGTTCATCACCGGATTCGCCGCGGTGGCCCTGGCGGGCGACCGGGCGCCCGCCGGCGCCAAGGTGCTCTCCAAGCCCATTCACCTTCGCGAGATCGTCTCCGAGGTGGAGCGGATGATGGCCGCCTGACCGGCTTGCGCGGCCCCCGGGCCGTCGTTATATCCCCGCCTTCCCGTTCCTGGCCCCAAGCGGCCACGAGCACCTGGTGCGGACGTGTAGCTCAGCGGGAGAGCACCTCGTTGACATCGAGGGGGTCACAGGTTCAATCCCTGTCACGTCCACCACCCCTTCCCACCCAGTCCAACTAGATGAACGGCGGATGAGCCCGGGTGTTCAGGTCCGGCTCAGTCCGGGCCTGTCACATTGATCCCAACATCCCGCAAAGGAGTTGGAGATGAAGACCTTCCTGACCGCCGCCGTCGCCCTGTCCCTGCTGGCGGGCACGGCCGCGACCGCCCAGCCCTACGGTCGCGAACACCGCGACGATCGCGACAACAACCGCTACGAGCAGCGCTACGACCGCCATGACGACCGCAACGACCGCCGTGACTATCGTGACGGTCGCTGGGACAACCGTAACGACCGCTGGGACGACCGCCGCGGCTATCGCGACAATCGCCAGCACTGGCGCCAGGGCCAGCGGCTGCCGGCCGCCTACTACGGCCGCTCGCACTATGTGGACCATCGCCGCCACCACCTGCGCCAGCCGCCGCGCGGCTATCAGTGGGTCCGCATCGACAACGACTACGTCATGGTCGCGCTGGCCACCGGCCTGATCGCCTCGATCATCGCCAGCAACTAGGACCGTGGCGCCCGGCGGCATTCCGTCCGGGCGCCATTTCCTCTCCCGTGAGTGATCGCTGATCACCTATCGACGTTAAACTGGTGTGGCGCCGGCGCCGCGTCTTCGGGGCATTTGTGTAACGTTGTGACGTTTTCCCTGGCGCGGCTCGGGAAATTGGTCGGATATTCAGCTTCAGGAGCCCCCTGCCAACGCAGGCGAGAGTTCCATGGAGGAAACGGATGTCCAGAACCTGGCTGTATTGCAGCGTCTCCGCCGCCGTGGCGGCCGTCGGGATGAGCTGGTCGGCCCCGGCCGCAGCTCAGGACGAGGCCACCGCGGTCGAGGAGATCATCGTCACCGCCCAGCGGCGGGAGCAGAGCCTGCAGGACGTGCCGATCGTGGTCACCTCCGTGAGCGCCCAGCTGCTGCAGGACGCCGGCGTCCGCGACATCAAGGATCTCACCGTCCTCACCCCTGGCCTGATGGTCACCTCCACCAGCAACGAATCGATCACCAGCGCCCGCATCCGCGGCGTCGGTACGGTCGGCGACAACCCGGGCCTGGAGTCCTCGGTCGGCATCCTTGTCGACGGGGTCTACCGGCCGCGTAACGGCGTCGGTTTCGGTGACCTGGGCGAGACCCAGCGGATCGAGGTGCTGAAGGGCCCGCAGGGCACGCTGTTCGGCAAGAACACCTCCTCGGGGGTTATCAACATCCTCACCAAGCCGCCGGAATTCGACCTCGGCGCGACGGCGGAGGCGACCCTCGGCAACTACGGCGCGTGGGGCGTGTCCAACTCGATTACCGGTCCGATCTCCGACGTGGTGGCCGGGCGCCTCTATCTGGCCGCCCGCAAGCGCGGCGGCTACCAGTCGGTGGCCAGGGGCGGCGGCAACCGTCCTGACGAGGACGCCAACCAGGACTTCTACACCGGCCGCGGCCAACTCCTGTGGAGGGCAAGCGACACGGTCACCGCCCGCTTCATCTTCGACTACACCAAGCGCGACGAGGACTGCTGCGTTGGCGTCCAGCTCGTCAACGGCCCCTTCGCCGCCCTGGTGGGCGCGCTCGCCACGGCCACCGGGCGCTCGCCGGCCATCGCGGGCACGGTCGATGTCGAGTCTCGCCAGACCTATGCCGATCGCGGCACGGGTCAGAGAATCGCCGATAAGGGCGCCTCGGCCGAGGTGGTCTGGCAGGGCGACGGCATGGCGCTGACCTCGGTCACCGCGATCCGCGAATGGAGCACCTACAACGAGCAGGACATCGACTTCCTGGCGCTGGACATCCTCTACCGGGCCGACAATGGCGGCTATTTCCGGCGGTTCAACCAGATCACCCAGGAGCTGCGCCTGGCCGGGGAGACCGACAAGGTCAACTGGCTGGCCGGAACCTTCCTGGCCCGCGAGCGGCTGAAGAGCGGCGAGCAGCAGATCCAGGGCACGCAGATGGAGCTCTATTTCGACCGGCTCTACCGCGCCGCCTCCGCGCCGGGGACGCCGGTCGCCAACAACGGCATCGCCGCGATCACCGGCCGGCCGTTCGGGTCCAATGCGCCTGCGGGCATCAGCCAGGACGACCGCTACAGCCAGCGCTCCGACAGCTACGCGCTGTTCACCAACATCGGCTACAAGGTGACCGAGGCCCTGGAACTCACCGGCGGCCTCCGCTTCACCTCGGAGAAGAAGGATCTCAAGTCCTTCTACCGCAACGCCAACGGTGGCTCCGGCGGCGGCGTCGGGCCCAATCCCTGCGCGCTGGGCACGGTGCAAGCCTCGGCGGTGCTGGGCGGCAGCCTGGCCTCGCCGAACGCCACCCTGGCCAGGCTCTACGCCGGCTACTTCTGCCGGCCGGGCGCCGATCCGGCCTACAACAACCTGGCCACGGTCCAGAGCCAGAAGGAGGACAAGCTCTCCGGCACGGTGAAGCTGGCCTACCGCTTCAGCCCCGATCTCATGGCCTATGTGTCCTATGCCCGCGGGTACAAGGGCGGCGGCTTCAACCTCGACCGGGTGCGGATCGACACCGTGGCGGCCAACCCCTCCGGGATCGGCACGCCCAACACCGACACCAGCTTCGCCCCGGAGTTCGTCGACAGCTATGAGCTTGGCGCCAAGACCAGCTCGTTCGGTCGTTCCGTCCTGCTGAACCTGGCCCTGTTCCACCAGACGTTCGAGAACTTCCAGCTCAACGCCTTTGACGGCGTGGCCTTCACGGTCACCACCCTGCCCAAGGTGGTGTCGCGCGGGGTCGATATGGACCTTATCTGGCGCACGCCGCTGGACGGCTTCTCGCTGCAGGGCGGCGTCACCTGGGCCCAGAGCCAGTACGCCGACGCCCGGCCGCCCGGCCCCAAGTTCGTCCTGCCCACCACGGCCAACCCCGGCGGCGGCGGACTCTACCGCCTGCCCGGCACCCGGCTCTCCTTCGCTCCGACCTGGTCGGCCAGCATGTCCGGCACCTACGAGCAGGAGTTCGGGGACATGCTGTTCCGGGCCAACCTCACGGGCAAATACACCTCCGACTTCAACACCGGCTCAGACCTGCACCCGCAGAAGGCCCAGCAGGACATGATCCTGCTGAACGGCCGGGTGGGCCTGGGCGCGGCCAACGAGCGCTGGATGATGGAGGTCTGGGCGCTCAATCTGACCGACGAGACCTATCTGCAGGTGGGCTACGACGGACCCCTGCAGCCCAACCAGTTCAACGCCTTCCTCGGCGCGCCGCGCACCTATGGGGCGACCATGCGGTTCAAGTACTGACTGCCTCCGCCTCCCCGTAAACGGGGGGCAATGTCCCTGGAGCCTGATCGGTTCGAACCGATCAGGCTCTACGCTTTTTGATTCAGAGCAGGATTCACGGCTCAGATGGAATCCATCTGAACCGATCCTGCTTTACGGCTTGCCGCGCTTCGGCAGGGCGGCGATCTCCACCGGCGTGAGCTTGCGCATGGTCTGCACCTGGCAGCGGCCGGCGCCGATGGTTGAGGGGGCGATCAGCTCTATGTCCAGGCCGCTGCAGATGTAGGACGATCCGCGCGAGCGGATGCCGATGGCGTTCGACCAGTCCACGTCATGGCAGGGGCCCAGCATCTCCAGCTGGTAGACGTCCTTGATCCCCACCCGCAGGTTGACGGTGTCCTCGTCGACCGCCGCGAAGCTGGTCACCTGGTTGGCCCAGAAGCACTGGCGCTTGGGCTTCCCGGCCGTCGGCGCGGCGTCGGCCGCCATGGCCGTCGTGGTCATCATCAGGGCGGCCAGCGGGGCCGCGAAGGCTAGCATCTTCATCATGATCTCGGTCCCATCAGGGATGTCCCCCGAGCGTGGTTTCAATATAGGCCCCAGGCGCGCGATCAGGAAGGTCTGGCCCGCGCCTGGGGCCGCCCGGGATCGACCAGCACGGCCAGGGAGCTGGGCAGGGGCGAGGGCGCCTCCAGCGCCTGGGCCGCAACGTGCTCGGCCAGCAGCGGCGCCAGGGTAAAGCCGCGGGATCCGAAGCCGCCCAGCAGGAACAGGCCGGGCCGCTCGCCTGCCGGGCCGGCGAGGGGCAGGCGGTCCCGGGTCGTGGCCCGGGTCGAGGCGCGGCCGGACAGCCGGGCCTGCGCGATCCTGGCCGCCACGCGCGGCAGGGCCTTGGCCAGGGCGTCCAGGTTGCGGGCGTGGTCGGCGGCGCGGACCTCGCGGCCGGTGTCGTCGCGGTCGTGGGTGGCGCCAAACATCAGCCCGGCGGGCGTGGAAGCCGCATAGCCGCCCCAGGCAGTGGGCGGGGGGCCGGATACTTCGCCCGGAGCCC
>CANJKG010000196.1 GCA_947474775.1 Caulobacteraceae bacterium
ATTTCTGGCGGTCCTCGGCCTTGTCGATGACCTCGGCCTTGGCCCCGATCATCTCGACGCCGTATTTCTTCAGCGCGCCGGAGGCCTCCAGGGCGAGCGCGGTGTTGAGGGCGGTCTGGCCGCCCATGGTGGGCAGCAAGGCGTCGGGGCGCTCCTTCTCGATGATCTTCTCGACTATCTCAGGCGTGATCGGCTCCACATAGGTGGCGTCGGCCACCTCAGGGTCGGTCATGATCGTGGCCGGGTTCGAGTTGACCAGGATGATCCGGTAGCCCTCGGCGCGCAGCGCCTTGCAGGCCTGGACCCCGGAATAGTCGAACTCGCAGGCCTGGCCGATGACGATCGGGCCCGCGCCGATGATCAGGATCGAGGAGATGTCGGTACGTTTGGGCATGCTTCTCGCGCGCGTAGACGGGCCGCGCCTTTGATGCGCGCCCGCCCTGGTTCAGTCCTGCAGGTTAAGGCACCCGTTTAGAGAGGGAGTCGGAAGGGCGCAAGGCCGCCCGCGCTTGCCGGGCGCGGCGGCGGGTAGCAAAAGGCTCAGAGCTCCGATCCGGGGCGGGATCGGGAGTGTCGGGCGTCATGAGCGACGGGCGTTTTGTGTATCGCGGACGGTTCGGGATCATCGCGGCGATCCGCCGGGCCCTGACCCCGCCGCCGGCGCCGACGGAGGCGCAGCCGCACCCCGCTGACGAGACCGTGACGACGCCGGAAATCGTCGCCGAGCCTGTCCCGCAGCCCGGTTCCGTGGACCAGACCCGCGACCTCAAGGGCGCCTACATCGCCCACGTGGAGATGGTGAAGGGGATCATGTCGCACGAGGAGGCCATGCAGACGGCCATCGGCGGCGGCTTCGACGAGATCGGCCGGATCGAGACGGCGCTCCTGCAGACCTATGGCCTGGAGGAGGACGGCTATGTGATCGACGTGGGCTGCGGGTCGGGGCGGCTGGCCAAGCCGCTGTCGGGATACCTGAAGGGGACCTACCTCGGCATCGACCTGGTGCCGGACCTGCTGGAGCATGCCCGCAAGATCACCGGGCGGCCGGACTGGCGGTTCGAGCAGATCGACCACATCGGCATCCCGGAGGCGGACGGCCGCGCCGACATGGTGGTGTTCTTCTAGGTGATGACCCACCTGCTGCACGAGCAGAGCTACTGGTACCTGGAGGAGGCGCGCCGGGTGCTGAAGCCGGGCGGGACGATCATCTTCTCCTTCCTGGAGTTCAAGGAGCCCTACCACTGGAAGGCGTTCGAGGAGACCATCGCCATGTCAAAGAGCCGAGTGGACACCCACCTCAACGTGTTCATGGACCGCGACTGGATGCCGATCTGGGCCGAGCACCTGGGGATGGACCTGGTGGACGTTCGCGGCGCGGCGGAGGTGGTCGTACCGGGCGGCCACCTGGGCCAGGCGATCTGCGTGCTGCGGAAGCCGGGGTAGGGGTCAAAGAAAAGGGCCGGCGTGGACGCCGGCCCTTGAATGTCGCCGATCGGCTGAGGCCTTAGGCCTGCAGCTGGCCCGCTGAGGACTTTCCGCTGCGCGGGTCCTTCTCGATCTCATAGGTGACCTTCTGGCCGTCGTTCAGCGAGCCGAGGCCCGCGCGCTCAACCGCCGAGATGTGGACGAAGACGTCGGGTCCGCCGCTGTCAGGCTGGATGAAGCCGTAACCCTTGGTGGCGTTGAACCATTTCACCGTGCCGGTAGCCATATCTAACAAGTCCTTCGAATGTGTATTGCGGCGGTGCGCAGGTATCCGCACCGCCGATCAAAGTCCGAATGGGGTCGGGAGGCAGGTCCGGCGCCGTCTTGCGGGGCGTGGAAAGTCGGCCGAACCGAAACGAATTCGATACCGGGCACCCTGGAACATTTCGACCGGGTAGGCAAGGCGGGCGGAAAAAGCGCGTTATTCATGCAACTAACCTGGAGCGCGGCCATATAGATAATGGGGCCGCACTGTCCCCCAACGAAAGAGATCGCCATGACCCTGCTCGAGAAGATCCCCACCCTGAGCGACGCGGAGGTCATCAACATGCTGGACAATGCGCGGCGCCTGCAGACGGCCGGCGACGCCAAGCAGCAACAGGCTGCCGTCGAGTTGCTGCCGGCCCTGGAGGCGGAGGCGGCGGGACGGCTGGCAGCGCGCCTGGAAGCCGCCCACGCCAAGCGCGCCGCCGCCCGCAAGCCCAAGGCCGCCGCCGCGGCCTAGGGGCGACCCCCGCCTGAATTGATTTCCCGCTCGTTTGAGTACGTTCAGCATTTGGCGTTCGCCGAAAGCTGGGCCATGGTGTCGGCGATGCGCTTCCTTCTCCTAGCCGCCGCCCTGTTGGCGACCCCGGCCCTGGCCCCGGCCTGGGCCCAGGCGCCTGCCCGACCCGGCCCCGTCACCACGCTGATCGGCGCGGCGCAGGCGACCTCGTCGGGACAGCCAGTGCTGCTGCCGCAAGGTCCGGTGCAGGTGACCCTCTCGGAGACGACGCTGGCGCCCGGCGGCGCGCTGCCGGCGCACAAGCATCCCTATCCGCGCTACGCCTACCTCTTGGCCGGCCGCCTGCAGGTGACCAACCTGGACACCGGCAAGACCTTTGACGCCAAGGCCGGCGAGTTGGTCCTGGACCCCGTCGACCAATGGCATGAGGCCAAGGTCATGGGCGACGAGGCCGTGCGCCTGCTGACTTTCGACCAAACTCCGCCCGGCGCGGCGGCGATCATCCGACGCGAACCCTGAGACCCGACTTTGGCCATAGCCCTCAACGATACCCTGGCTCCCCTGCTCCCGCGCATCGCCGGCGGCGACCGCGGCGCCCTGCGACAATTGTACGAAGCGACGTCCGCGAAGCTTTTTGGCGTCTGCCTCCGTATCTTGTCCGACAAGGAAGAGTCAGAGGACGTTTTGCAGGAAGTCTATCTCACCATTTGGCGCAGGGCCGATCGCTTCGACTCAGCGCGGGCGAGCGTGATGACCTGGGCGTCCACGATAGCGCGCAATCGCGCCATCGACCGCCTGAGGGCGCGTGGGCCGCTGGCCCATGCCGATCAGGTGGACGAGATGGAGATCGCCGACGGGGCTGTCGGCGCCGAAGCCCTGCTGGCCGCGGCCGGCGAGGATGCTCGGCTACATCGCTGCCTGGGAGAACTCGACAACCGCACGGAACAGGCGATCCGCACCGCTTTCTTCGAAGGCGTCACCTACGAGGCCCTGGCCCGCCGCATGGCGCCGCCGCTGGGCACGGTGAAAAGCTGGATCCGACGGGGCCTGACCAAGCTCAAAGGGTGCCTTGAGGCATGAGTGAAGGTCCTCTCCTTTCAGAAAGCGAGCTGCTCGCGGCCGAGCACGCCCTGGGCGTGCTGACGGCGCGCGAACGGGCCGATGCCGAGGCGCGCATGGCGCGCGAACCCGCGTTCGCCGCCGAGGTCGAGTCCTGGCGTATGCGTTTCGCCCCCATGGTCGAGACGGTGGAGCCGGTGCCCGCGCCGGGCGAGGCCTGGGCGCGCATCGAGCGGCGCCTGCCGGCCAACGACAACAGCAACAACCGGGTGCTGGTGAAGCGCCTGCGGTTCTGGCGCGGGACGACGGTGGGCTCGCTGGGCTTGGCCGCCGCCAGCCTGGCCGCCGCGGTGATGCTGGGCAACCAGCCGCCGGTGGTGATCCAGCCGCCGGAGCCGGAGCCGCTGCTGAACGTCAGCATGGGCCCGGATGGGGCGCAGCCGCTGTTCATCGCCTCCTACGATCCGCTCCGGAAGACGCTGATCGTCACCTCGCTGCAGCCGCAGGGGAGCGATCCCCTGCACGTCTACCAGCTGTGGCTGATCCCCAGCGACGGCAAGCCGCGGGCGGTGGGCTTCGTGGATCCCGGCAAGTCCAAGTCGATCCAGATGCCGCAGGAGTTTACGCCGCTGGCCGGCGCGGGCGCGGCGCTGGCGGTGTCCATCGAGGCGCCCGGCGGCTCCACCACCGAGAAGGGTCCGCAAGGCCCGATCGCCGCCGCGGGCAAGCTGGCGCAGATCTAGGACACAGGGTCCTGTTTCCCGAGAGGGAAGGGGGCGGGCTCTAGCCTTGCCCGGCCTGCTTGTCGGTGACGCCGTAGTCCTTGGACTTGGCGCCTTGGGTGGCGGTGTCGAATCCTTCGGCCGCCAGGCCCCGCTTCAGCAGTTCCCGCACGGCCGCCGCTCGGCTGGGCATGCGGCGCGAGAAGCGCCAGTCGTCGACCGCCGCCAGCTCGTCGTCGGTGAGCATGATCTGCAGACGTTCGCCGCGGTTGAGTTCGACCATGGTCGCGTGGAGCCCTTTCGCCTTTCGAGCTGCTGGGAAATAGAGAACCGACTTTCAGACACCGAAGCCTGAAATGGCGGAAAGGTTGCAACTTACTCATTTTTGCAAAAAGGGGCGGCCACAGCGGGCGACGCCAGTTTATCATTGATGTAAAGTGAGTATTAGCCTTCATTTGAGAGCAATGGTAAAAGTACAGAAAGGTTGGGAGCAAATAAATATATGGGTGTTCTAGGTCGAGCGTGTTAATCTCTCCTCTGAGGAGAATAAACCATGCCGGTCGAGATCATCTCCGATTACCTCTTGGCGGAGGAGCGGCATTTAGAGCACAGCTCGACGGCCGAGGTGCTGCTCGCGGAGTCGAGCCACCGGATCGCCAACAACCTGACCCTGATCGCGGGCCTGCTGCACCTGCGCGGCCGCGAGATCGCCCGGGCCGAAAGGCCGCTGAACGCCGAGGAGGTCTGCCTGGTCCTGGACGAAGCCGCCGGCCGGATCGAAACGGCGGGCAGATTGCACCGGCTGCTGGCCCAGGACGGCGGCGCATCCAGCGTGGACCTGGGCCGCTACCTTCACGAGATCGCCCAGGCGGCGGTGGATTCGATGTCCCGGGTTGGCGACATGACCCTGCAGCCCCGGATCGACAGCGATTGCCAGATCCACATCCGCCAGGCGCTGCCGGTGGGCGTCATCGTGGGCGAACTGGTGACCAATGCGGTGAAGTACGCCCATCCTGCCCGCGTGGGCGGGCGTGTCGAGGTGAGCTGCCAGCGGCGGCCGGAAGGCGCCATGCTGATCGAGGTGGCCGACGACGGGGTGGGCCTGACCGAGGGCTTCGATCCCATGAAGGGCGGCGGGTTGGGCATGCGCACCATCCGCGCTCTGGCGAGGCAACTGGGCGCGCGGTTGTCCTTCGTGACCGAGGGCTGTGGCCTGACGGTGCGGCTGCTGCTGCCGCCGCAGAGACCGGTTGAAGTGGGCGATGAGACCGCCTGGGCTTAGCTACGCCTGGGGCGGCCTCAGCGCTTGCCGTCCATAAGGCGGGCGAACCTCTCGAAGAGGTAGAGGGAGTCCGTTGGGCCCGGCGAGGCCTCCGGGTGGTGCTGGACGGAGAACACCGGCCGGCCCTTCAGCGCGATGCCGGCGTTGGTGCCGTCGAACAGGGAGACGTGGGTCTCCACCACGGGCTCGGGCAGGCTGTCGCGGTCGACGGTGAAGCCGTGGTTCATGGAGACGATCTCCACCTTGCCGGTGGTGAGGTCCTTCACCGGGTGGTTCGCGCCATGGTGGCCCTGGTCCATCTTCACGGTCTTCGCGCCAAGCGCGAGCGACAGCATCTGGTGGCCCAGGCAGATGCCGAACACCGGCGTGCCCGACTCGACCAGCTTCCTGATTTCGGGGACTGCGTATTCGCCGGTGGCGGCCGGATCGCCGGGGCCGTTGGAGAGCAGCACCCCGTCCGGCTTGCGGGCTAGGATATCCTCGGCCGACGAGCTGGCGGGCACCACGGTGACGCGCGCGCCCACCGAGGCCAGGGCGCGCAGGATGTTGCGCTTAACGCCATAGTCCACGACCACGACGTCGTACTTGTCCTGCGCCGGCTTCTCATAGCCCTGCGGCCAGGTCCACAGGCCCTCTCCATAGACGAAGGGCTGCAGGCAGGATGCGTCCTTGGCAAGGTCGAGGCCAACCAGACCGGTCCAGGCGCGGGCCCGCTCCACCAGGGCGTCCAGGTCGAACTTCCCCTCAGGATGGTGGGCGATGACGGCGTGCGGCATGCCGTGTTCGCGGATGGAGCGGGTGAGCGCGCGGGTGTCGACGCCAGCCAGGCCCACGACGCCACGGCGGCTCATCGAGGTCTGGAAGTCGGAGTCGGCGCGCCAGTTGGCGGGCGCGGTGGGGATGTCGCGGAACACC
>CANJKG010000197.1 GCA_947474775.1 Caulobacteraceae bacterium
CGGGGGCACCGGCGTGTCCTGCCCGATCGGCCTTGGCGTCCAGGCGTGACAAACAGATGAGGCTGCTGGGGGCGGCGGCCTTCCTGCTTGTCGCCGCCGCCGGTCCGGCCGCGGCGGGAGAGGCCTTTGCGGGCGCCTACGCCCACGACATCGACGACCACATCTCCTACGGCCATTTCGAGAAGGGTCCGCAGGTGGTGCTGGGCGCGCGCACCACGGCGCTGGACGAACTCAGGATGCTGGGCCGGCCCCGGGTGCACCTGCTGGCCGGGATCAACACCCGCGGCGGCACCAGCTACCTGGCCAGCGGCCTCTCCTGGCGCTTCCGCATCGCCGACCGGTTCTACGTCCAGCCGGGAATCGGCGCCGCGATCCACGACGGGCGGGTGGGGCTGCCTTCGCCGGACGATCCCACCATCACCATCGTCGAGCGCCAGAAGCGCCTCAACGACTGGATGACCAAACTCGACCTGGGATCGCGGGTGACCTTCGAGCCGGAGCTCTCGCTGGGCATGCTGGTCACACCCAGGCTGTCGGCGGAGCTGTCCTGGATCCATCTCAGCCACGCTCAGCTGGCCGGCCGCCAGAACCCCGGCCTGGGAGACCTCGGCCTGCGCCTGGTCTACCGCTATGGCCTCGACCGGGGGCGCGGGCCGGAACGCTAGAGCACGATGCGATCAGACGGCATCGTCTGATCGTTGAATCATGCTCGACAATCAAAGGTGTAGAGCCTGATTCACGGTTCAGATGGTTCCATCTGAACCGATCAGGATCTAGAAATCCGCCGTTAGCGAACGCTGTTCATCTCTTGTTCGGCCAAGCTGGTGGATAAATGTCATTGTCCCGACGGGTGCGGCATTTTTCCCCGTGGAAAAGTCCGCGGCTGCGGCGCATTATGTCGCGACGAATGAGGGGGCGATGAGGCGAGTCGGACGAGCTTGGCTGGGAATCTGCCTGGCGATGGCGCTTGCCGGTTGCAGCGCGCGGCCCGACGGCGGCGCGCCCGCGGCGCCGGCGTCGCCCGCCGACGCCGCCCGTTTCCTCACCCAGGCGACCTTCGGCCCGACCGACGCCTCGATCGCCGCGGTACGCTCCGGAAGCTACGCCGACTGGATCGACCAGCAGATCGCCATGCCGTTGCAGGCCGAGTCCCACCTGGCCTTCATGGAGCGGCGGTTGCCCGAGTTGCGCGCGGCCAATCCCGGCGCCCAGCTCACCGCCAACGAGTTCTACGGCAGCTTCTGGAACCAGGCCGTGGGCGCCCCCGACCAGCTGCGCCAGCGGATGAAGCTGGCGCTGTCCGAGATCTTCGTGGTCTCGCTGGCCGATCCCAATGTCGATGAGCGGGGCGCGGCGTCCTACTACGACATGCTGGGGGCCAACGCCTTCGGCAACTTCCGCACCCTCTTGGAGCAGGTCAGCCTGCACCCCACCATGGGGGTCTACCTCACCTGGCTCGCCAACCAGAAGGAGGACGGCGTCCGCCATCCGGACGAGAACTACGCCCGCGAGGTCATGCAGCTGATGACCATCGGCCTCTATCAGCTCAATCCCGACGGCACGCGGCGCCTCGACGCGAACGGCCAGGCGATCCCCACCTACGGCTCCGACGATATCTCGGGCCTGGCCAAGGTGTTCACCGGCTACAGCTGGTATGCCGCCAACCCCACCAACACCGTCACCTTCTTCGGCCGCGGCCTGGCGCCGGAGGCGCAGGTCCGATCGATGATCGCCTACCCGATCTACCATTCCACCAGCGCCAAGACCTTCCTGGGGACCACCATCCCCGCCAACCCTACGCCCAACCCGGCCGGCGACCTGCGAGTCGCGCTCGACACCCTGTTCAACCACCCCAACACCGGGCCCTTCATCTCCCGCCAGCTTATCCAGCGGCTGGTGACCAGCAATCCCAGCCCAGCCTATGTGGCCCGCGTCGCCGCCGTGTTCGCCAACAACGGCGCCGGCGTGCGCGGCGACATGGCCATGGTGGTCAAGGCGATCCTGCTGGACGCCGAGGCCCGCAATGCGCCAGCCGCCTCGGACGTCACCTACGGCAAGCTGCGCGAGCCGGTGGTGCGCATGACGAATTGGGCCCGCGCCTTCGGCGCCATGTCCACGTCGGGGAACTGGACGATCAATTCGACCAGCGCCAACACCTCGCTCAACCAGTCGGCGCTAACCTCGCCCTCGGTGTTCAACTTCTGGCGGCCCGGCTATTCCCCGCCCAACACCCGGATGGGCGCCGCCGGGCTGGTGGCGCCGGAATTCCAGGTGGTCGACGAGGTCACTGTCGCCGGCTACCTCAACACCATCCAGACGGCGATCGACTCCGGCGCCGGGCGCGACGTGCGCGCCACCTATCCCGCCGAGACCGAGATGGCCGTCGACCCCCGCGCGCTCGCCGACCGCGTCAATCTGCTCCTGATGTCGGGACAGATGTCGCCCAGGCTGCGCGACCGCATCACGACCACGGTGGGCGCGGTCGCCATCCCGGCCAACGGGACCGCCGCGCAGATAGCCACCGCGCGGCTCAACCGGGTGAAGCTGGCGGTCTTCATGACCATGGCCTCGCCCGAATACCTGGCCCAGCGGTGAGACGCCCATGACCAGCGCGATCGACCGCCGCCACGTCCTGCGCCTCGGCGGCGCCTTGTCCATGCTGGGCGCCGGGGCGCCCTTCGCCCTGCAGCTGGCGGCGGCGGGCCAGGCGGCGGGGCAGGCGGCGCCCGACTACAAGGCCCTGGTCTGCGTCTTCCTGTTCGGCGGCAACGACGGCCACAACACCGTGCTGGCCACCGACCCCGACACCTGGGGCCGATACACCACCGCCCGCAACGCCGGCCAGGACCCCATCGCCCTTATGCCGCCGGGCGCGGCCCCGGTGGCGGGGGGCCAGGTCTCGCCGGTAACCGGTCGCACCGTGGCCGCGCTCAACCAGCCTGAGGCCTGGGGCGGCGTCCTGCCCATCACCCCGCTGACGGCCCAGCCGATCCCGCCCGGCACCAACGCCGCCAGCCGCACCTTCGCCCTGCACCCGTTCATGGGCGCGCTCACGCCCCTGTTCCAGGCCAGGCGTCTGGCCGTGGTGGCCAATGTCGGGAGCCTGGTGGCCCCCATCACCAAGGCCCAGTATCTGGCCCGCACGGTCCCCACGCCCGCCAGCCTGTTCTCCCACAACGACCAGCAGTCCATCTGGCAGGCCAGCGCCGCCGAGGGCGCCCAGACCGGCTGGGGCGGGCGCATGGGCGACTTGCTGGCTACCCAGAACGGCGCCAGCAGCCTGTTCACCGCCGTCTCCACGGCCGGCAATGCGGTATTCCTCTCCGGCCAGAGCGTGATCCAGTACCAGCTTTCCACCGCCGCCCAGCCGGCGGCGGTGATCTCCGGCGCCCAGGGCGCCAGCCTGTTCGGCTCCACGGCCGCGCCGGCCCAGGTACGCGAGCTGATCCAGGAGACCGGCCAGCTCAACCTTGCCGCCGACTACGCCGGCGTCACCACCCGCTCGCTGTCGGCCACCACCACCGTCAACACCGCCTTCAGCCAGGCCGTGGTCACCGGCGTCGCTGCGCCGCCCGCCTACACCAACCCGATCACCGGGGCTGTGGAGACCAACACCCTCGCCCTGCAGCTGCAGACCGTCGCCCGCATGGTCGCCGCCGGCCCCTCGCTGGGCCTGCGTCGGCAGGTGTTCTTCGTCAGCCTGGGCGGGTGGGACACCCACGACTTCCAGAACACCAGCCAGCCGAACCTGTTGAACAAGGTCGCCCACGCGCTGGCCTATTTCGACACCGCGCTCTCGAACATCGGCGGCGTCGACCGCCGCGCGGAAGTCACCGCCTTCACCGCCTCGGATTTCTCGCGCGGCTTCGCCACCAACGGCGATGGCACCGATCACGCCTGGGGCAACCACCACTTCGTCTTGGGCGGCGCGGTGAGGGGCGGGGACATCTACGGCCAGTACCCGACGCTGGGGGTCGACGCGGGCGGCTTCAACAATCCGGACATGACCAATGGGGCGCTGATCCCCACCACCTCGGTGGATCAGTACGCGGCCACCCTGGGCGCCTGGTTCGGGGTCGCGCCCGCGGCGCTCGCGGCCATCTTCCCCAGGCTCGGGAACTTCGCCCGGCCCAACCTCGGCTTTGTCTGACGGATCAGGCGGCGTCGCTCCGCTGACGCTGGGCGCGAACGGCCTGCACCCGGTGCTCCAGCCGCTCCACTAGGTAGTCGATCAACCGCATGATCTGGCGCTGGCTCATCCGTTTCTCGGCGAGCTCGAGCATCGACTTGAGCACGAGGAAGTCTTCGCTCTCCAGCTCGAAGTCGGCCTTTCGAAGGTCACTCATCGGGCAAGCCTTCTCAACACTACCGCCGCAAGCGTGCACGGCTATCGTTTAGGTTGTGTTACTTAGACTGTTCGCCGGCGCCGCGGAGTGCGACCTGTCCGCCCGCCTTCGCGTCCGGGATACCGGCGGCGCAGGTCGCCCTCCACCGCCGGCGATCCGATCCGGGCCTCAGTTCCGGCGCAGCCGCATCCTGATGGTGGAGTAGCGGCCCATCACGTCACAGACCCGCGCGATGGCGCCGTTGCCGCTGCCGTTCCGCACAGGGGTCGGGCCTCACCGGCGGGCTGCGGGACGGACGGGCCGGCGCAGGACCTCTGCTTAGTCGCCGAGGTCCACCACCATGACCGGCGCCCGTAGGTGCATGTCGGCCGCCGGCTGGGGATCGGGACCGGCTGGGGCCGCGAACACCGGCTGGGCGGGGCCTGTCGGGATGGGGTCGGCCGCTGCTGCGGGCGGTGGCGCGGCCTGGACCAGTCGCGTCGGCTGCGGGGCGGGCGCGGGCGCCGGAGACGCCTCGACCCGCGCTGTGCGCGCCTGACCAAGGCTGACGAACAAGCCCACGCCGAGGATCGCCAGGCCGATGAACCCGACAATCATCGTCCAGGGCGAATTGGGCTGGGAGAGCCTGGGATCCCGGCGGGCGCGGGCGAAAACCGGACTGGACATGTCTGGGCGGCGGCGGGTCATCGTCGCTGACATGGAGCTGGCGCCGCGCCCAATGGAGGTCACCCCAGGCCGGTGGCGGCGGCGCGGATTCCGGCCACGATGGTCACCGCCCCGAAGATGATGAAGGCGCCCACCACAACCATCAGGCCGCGGCGCCACTCCATCCGCCCGGTGAGCATCATGTAGCCGCAGGCCGCCACCGCGATCACTGCGGCGGTGGTGGCGAGGTTGCCGAGCAGCGTCCCCTGCACCCAGTACAGCGCCCCCGCCAGTGTCGAGGAGCCGGCCGGGTCGAGGCCCTGGGCTGCGGCCGGGGAGGCGGCGGCGAAGGCGGCGGCCACCGTGATGGACCGGCGGATCACGGGCGTGCCCCGGCCCGGCCATCGAGGCTGGCCCGCGCCAGGGTCTCGAGGATCGAACTCACATAGAGGCGGGTCTCGGCGTAGGGCGGGACGCCGCCGAACCGGACGACGGCGCCGGGGCCCGCGTTGTAGGCGGCCAGCGCCCGGGTCAGGTCGCCGTCGAACTGGCGGATCATCCGCGCCAGATAGGCCGCGCCGGCGTCGATGTTGGCGGCCAGGTTGGAGGGGTCGGCGCCCAGGTCGCGGGCCGTCTGCGGCATCAGCTGCATCACCCCGCGCGCGCCCTTCGGGGAGACGGCCTCCTGGCGGAATCGGGACTCCTGCCAGGCCACCGCCTCCAGCAGAGAGGGGCTCACCCCGTGGCGCTCCGAGGAGGCCCGGATCGCCTCGGCCACATCCTGCGGCGCGGCGCGCGGGGCGACGGCGGCGTAGACGGGCTCGGAGATCAGCGGCGCGGCGCCGGTGTCGGAATGGACGGCCGGGCCGGCGTAGGTGACCACCGATCCGTCCGGCTGGATATCCAGCACCTGGGCCGTGGCAGGCGCGCCCATGGCCAGGGCCATGAGCGCCGTAAGGCGCGCGCCGCCCGCTCCCAGCTTTTTCCGAAACCTGCCCGACATCACCTACCCCGACGACCGGACGACAATACCCCAAGGCTCTGCCGACCGCGCGGGGCTTTGTTGCACGGATCAGCTGGAGGTCAAATTGCCCCTATTCCCGCGGGCGGTTACGCGATTTTGACGGAGTCCGGGCGTCCGAGCCGGGTCATTCGATTGAGCGCCTTGACCGCGATTTTCACTTC
>CANJKG010000198.1 GCA_947474775.1 Caulobacteraceae bacterium
GCGCCGTGAAGGTCTGGGACAAGCGCGAGTACAAGAACCTCGACGACTCCGTCGAGCTGGGCACCCGCAACATCAAGGTGGCCCTGCGCCGCCTGCGCAAATGGGTCCGCGACGGCGCCGCCGACGAGCTCGATATGAACGGCACTATCCGCGGCACCGCCGAGAAGGGCTACCTGGACATCCAGATGCGCCCGGAGCGCCGCAACAAGATCAGCGTCCTGATCATGTTCGACATCGGCGGCTCCATGGATTCCCACATCAAGGTTTGCGAGGAGCTGTTCTCGGCCGCCCGCACCGAGTTCAAGAACATGGAGTTCTACTACTTCCACAACTGCCTCTACGAGGCCGTCTGGAAGGACAACCGCCGCCGCCAGGTGGAGAAGATTCCCACCTGGGACGTGCTCCACAAATTCCCCAGCGACTACAAAGTGATCTTCGTCGGCGACGCCACCATGAGCCCCTATGAAATCACCTATCCGGGCGGCTCGGTGGAGCACTGGAACGAGGAGCCGGGCGCGGTCTGGCTGGGCCGGGTGGCCGACATCTATGAGCACATTGTCTGGCTAAACCCCACCGCCGAGCGGCACTGGGAGTACACACCCTCGGTGGGCGTCATCAAACAACTGGTGAACGACCGCATGTACCCGCTCACGCTCGCGGGCCTGGAGAAGGCCATGCGGGAACTGGCTCGCTAGGCTCCAGACCGGCCATGGCCCCCGTCGCCGAGGAGCTGGAGGTCAACGAGGAGGCGCAGGCCGCCACCAAGGCCGCCGTCTTCGCCACGGCCGAGCGGCTGTTCGCGCTGAACGGGTTCCAGAAGGTCTCGGTGCGCGACATCACCGCCGCCGCCGGCGTGAACCTGGCCTCGGTGAACTACCACTTCGGCTCCAAGGACGAGCTGCTGCTTGAGATCTTCAGCCGCCGGACCCGGGAGCTGAACCGCGAGCGGGCGCGAATGCTGCACACGGCTCAGGGCCAGCCTGGCGGCGCCACCGCCCGCGACGTCCTGGAGGCCCTGTTCGCCCCGCCGGTGCGCTGGAGCGCGCCCGAACACCCCCGCAGCATCTCCGTGCAGTTCATCATCCGCTCGCGCAGCGAGGGCGGCCCGGCCATCCGCGACATCCTGCAGAACGATGTCTCCCACCTGGAGCGGTTCGCCGACGCCCTGGTGGCCCTGCGTCACGACCTGTCCCGCGAGGAGGTCTACTGGCGGCTGCACTTTTCGCTCGGCATGCTGCACAACAACCGCTTCGCGGAGTTCGACCGCCTGCGCCAACTGTCCGGCGGCCTCACCCACGACGAGGACGCCGAGACCCTGCTCGCCCGCATGCTCGACTTCGCCGAGGCGGGGTTTTTGGCCTGAGGGCCGATGCGAAACGATTGAATTTCCACGGAACCGTCGCCCGCCAGAGGGGTTCCCTTCGCGTGGCCCGCCTCTGCATCCATCACGAGACGCTCTATGCTTATGAGCGGCCCGTCCGTTTCGCGCCGCACAGGCTCCTCGTTCGGCCGCGCGACAGCCATGCCATCCGCATCGTCGAGGCCTCGCTGACCCTGCCGCCCGGCAAGACGCGCTGGCAATACGACGCGCTAGGCAATTCCATCTGCTGGTTCGAGCCCACCAACGAAAGCACTTCGCTGTCCATTGTCAGCGACCTGGTGATCGAACGCTTCCCGGCGCCCCTGGCGCCCATGCGCATCCGCCGTCCACAGACCGCCACGCCGATCGTCTACGAGACGAGCGACCGCCATGTAGTGGCCCCGTTCATGGAGCCGCTGACCGACGACCCCGAGGGCGAACTGCTGGACTGGGTGCGCAGCCGCATCGGCCGGCCCGATGAGCCCGTGCTCGACTTCGTACGGCGGCTGAACACCTCCATCCGCGACGACTTCGTCTACCAGCGGCGCCACGTGGGACCGCCGCAGGATCCGGCCGAGACCGTGCGATGCGGCTCGGGCACCTGTCGCGACTTCGCCTGGCTGATGGTCGAGTCCCTGCGGCGCCTGGGCTACGCCGCGCGCTTCGTCACCGGCTATCTCTACTCGCCCCGCACCGAGATACGCGGCGCGGGCGCCACCCACGCCTGGTGCGAGGTGTTCCTGCCGGACTACGGCTGGACCGAGTTCGACCCCACCAACGCCCTCGTCGAGAGCGCCGACCTGATCCCCGTTGCGGTGACCCGCACCACCGAGGAAGCCGCGCCCGTCACCGGCGGAATCTTCGGAAACGCCGGCCGCTCGACACTGACTGTTCACGTTGATGTGCGAAGCCTGGAGTCGCTCCCGGCGGCGGCCTGATGCAGGATCGCCTCTGAGGGGAAAAGTAAGGGAGGACGGCAATATGCCGATCAGCTTACCTCAGCAGGACCATTCCAGCGGCTTCTGCATTCCCAAATCGGTGGCCTCGCCCCAGCACGGCCAGAAGGCCGACCGGAACACCGTCAAGGGCCTCAACGAGAACCGCTCCTTCCAGCCTCGCCCCGGCCACTAGGCGGGCGTCACCCCCCTCAGGGAAGCGGCGGGCGCCCGCCGCCGCGGCATAAAGGCGATGCGCTTGTCGCCCGGCCCCGCCTGGATTATCCCGGGCGCATGACCCATCTCGGTCCTGGCCAACCTGGCCCGCTATTCTCGGCGCCGACCCCGTCGAGATCGCGTTTCGCCTTCGGCAGCATCGCTGGGCGATATGTGCTGCTGTGCTTCCTTCCCGAGGAGTCCGAGCAGCGCAGCGCGGCGCTGCGCACCGTTGAGCACCACCGCGACCTCCTGGACGACGACCGCGCCCTGGCCTTCCTGGTGACCCGGCGCACGGCCACCTTCGACCAGCTCCAGGACCAGCAGGGGCTCCGCTGGTTCAAGGACGGAAATGGCGAGATCAGCCGGCTCTACGGGGTGCTGGCGCCGGACGGTCAGGCCGAGGCCTGCTGGATGCTGCTCGACCCGTCGCTGCGGATCATGATCGTCAGCCCCATCGAACAGGGCGAGCGGGTGTTCGCCACCCTGCGCGCCCTGCCCGAGCCGGACGGCCACGCCGGCGTGCCATTGCACGCTCCGGTGCTCATCGTCCCGCGCATCCTGACGCCCGACTACTGCCGCAGGCTGATAGACTACTACGAGCGCGTGGGCGGCCAGCCCTCCGGCGTGATGCGCGAGAAGGACGGGAAGACCATCGGCGTCATCGACGACTTCAAGCGCCGCGCCGACTGCGTGTTCGAGGACGAGGCGATGCAGATGGAGCTGCGCCGCTCGCTCGTGACCCGGCTGCTGCCGGAGATCGAGAAGGTCTTCCAGTTCACCGCCACCCGCATCGAGCGCTACATCGTGGCCGCCTATGACGCCAACGACGGGGGCTATTTCCGGCCACATCGCGACAACACCACGTCCGGCACCGCGCACCGCAAGTTCGCCGTCACCATCAACCTGAACGCCGAGGACTACGAGGGCGGCGACCTGCGCTTCCCTGAGTTTGGCCGCAGGACCTACCGCGCGCCCACCGGCGGGGCCGTCGTGTTCTCGTGCGCGTTGCTGCACGAGGCGACGCCGGTTACCCGGGGCCGGCGCTACGCCACCCTGCCCTTCCTCTATGACGACGCCGGCGCGGCGATCCGCGAGAAGAACCGGCATCTCGTGCAGGCGGGGCTGACGGCGGCTGACGCGGAGTGAGCGGGCCACCGGACCCAGCCTCCGCGCCAGACTTGCAGAGCGCCGACATCGCCGCGCGCGAGGCGGCGCACGAGGCCTTCGTCTGGGCCAATCTGAAGCGCAACTACCTGGGCCACTACCTGCATGGCATGATGGGCATGACGGGCTTCCGCATGTTCAATGCGCCCACCTTCCTGCCCGCCTATCTGCACGAGCTATCGGGGTCGAACGCCATCGTCGGCCTGGGGCTCGGCCTGCAGCAGCTCGGAGGCGCCCTGTCGCCGATCGTGGGCGCCGCCTTCGTCGAGCATCGCCCCCGGGTGATGCCCATGGCCATGTGGATCGGCGGCCTGGCGCGGTTGGCGGTCCTGGGCGTCGCCCTGGCCGGCTGGTTCCTGTTCGGCCAGGCGCAGATCGCCGCGATCATGGTCTGCCTGTTCCTGTTCGGCTTCCTCATGGCCATCCAGCGTGTGGCCTTCGCGGTGCTGATGTCCAAGGTCATCCCGATCCGGCGGCGCGGGCGCCTGCAGGCCTGGCGCAACGCCACCGGTGGGGTGATCGCCGCCGGGGTGGCCTATCTGGCCGGGCGGTTCTTCATCGAGCCGAACCTGCTGGGCAACGGCTATTCCACCACCTTCCTGCTGACCTTCGTGATCACCAGCTTCGGCCTGAGCGCCATCCGCCTGCTGATGATCGAGCCCGACCCGCCCACCATCCGGCCGCGCATGAAACTGGGCGCCCGCCTGCGGGAATTCCCGGCCATGCTGGCCGAGGCGCGCTTCCGCGACTTTCTGATCGTCTCCATGCTGTCGGTGGCGGCACGCATGGCGCTGCCGTTCTATGTGATCTTCGCCTCGTCCACGATGGAGCTCACCGGTGGGGCGCTGGGCCTGCTCACCGTGGCCTTCCTTGCGGCCGACACCATCTCCGGCCTGGCCTGGGGCTACCTGGGCGACCATTCCGGGTTCCGCCGCACCCTGCTCATCGCGCTCGGCCTGTGGATCGCCTGCACCCTGCTGCTTATGGGCTCATCCGGCCAAGTCTGGATGGTGTTCCTGGCGTTCGCGGGGCTGGGCGCCTCCCAGGCCGGCTACACCATGAGCGTCCAGACCTTGGTTCTGGAGCTGGGCTCCCGCAACGAGATGGCGATGCGGGTCGGCGTTGCCGCCACCGCCGAGGGGATCATGGCCGCGCTCGGCCCACTCGCAGGTGGCCTGATCTCGGTGGCGTTTGGCTACAACGTGCTGTTCTCGCTCTCTATCGCCTGCCTCACAGCCGCTCTGGCGGTCCTCATCCTCAAGGTCAAGGAGCCGCGGCGGCGCGAGGCTTGATGGCCCGCCGGGGGATCGGCGGCGCCCCGGACGGCAGCGGCGCGGCCGGGTCGCGCAGGAAGGCCAGGATATCGGCCCACACCACCGGGCCCTGGTGGTCGCGGGTGAGCAGGTGCCAGCCCTTGTCGTAATAGGCTGAGCGGTGGGCCGTCGGTCGCAGCCGCGCGGCCGCGCGGAACGCCGCCTTCTTGGGGATGATCTGGTCATTGGCCCCATAGAGGTAGAGCGTCGGCAGATCGGCCCGGCCCACATCGACGGCGGCGCGGTCCATCAGGCTCACCAGCCCATAGAGGGTGTCGGAGCGCGAGCCCCAGATCATCAGCGGATCGCGGCCCATGGCGATTAGCTCCTCGCGGTTGTCGGTGGGGCTGATCTTGTCGGTGATCCACCTGGGCGGGGTGTAGACCTTCGAGGCGGTGAAGTTGGCCGCCAGCCACAGCAGCGTCTGGTTGGGCAGGGGCTGGGACTTCCATCCCCATACCGCCGGCGACAGTAGCACCAGCCGGTCGGCGGTGGGCGGCCGCTCCGAGGCTATGGCGTCGGCCGCCACCGCCCCGCCCATGCTCTCGCCCACGATGGCAATCAGCGCCCCGGGATACTGCCGGCGCGCCAGGGCCGCCACCGTGCGCAGGTCCTCCACGATCAGCTCGCCGCCCGCCCAGATCCCCCGCCCGGGCGAGCGGCCGAAACCGCGCTGGTCGTAGGCGATGGTGGTCACACCCTGCTCGGCCCACCAGGGCGCGGCCATGTGGAAAGCGTTGGCGTAGTCATTCATCCCGTGCAGGGCGACGACCACCGCCCAGGGCTCGCCCCTGGCGTCCCAGCGGGTCATGCCGAGTCTCGCCCCGTCAAAGCTGACGATGGCGTCGGCCTCGATCCGCGGCCCCTGGAAACCCAGCGGCGGCTGGCCCACCTGCTGCACTAGCAGAGGGGTGCAGGCCCCCAGCATGAGGGCGAATACGAGGACGAGTAGGCGGCTCATGCGAGGACGAGCATCGGGCTCAAGCGGCGAACATCGCCTTCTCAGCCGCGATCAGCGGCGCGAACGACGGCCGGGCGAGGATGTCCTCCACATAGGCCTTGATCCGCGGATGGCGCCCGTCGTCGATTGGGCAGTCGGAAAGGGCCAGGGTGGCGAAGGGAC
>CANJKG010000199.1 GCA_947474775.1 Caulobacteraceae bacterium
GCCGCCCACGTCCAGGAAGTTGGCCGGCTCGGCGCCGTAGAGCTTGATGATGTCCATGGTGGCCATGGCCAGGCCCGCGCCGTTGACCATGCAACCGATCTCGCCGTCGAGGGCGATGTAGGAGAGGTCGTGCTTGGAGGCCTCGATCTCCTTGGGGTCCTCCTCGCTCTCGTCGCGCAGCTTGACGATGTCCGGGTGGCGGAAGAGCGCGTTGGAATCGAAGCTGATCTTGGCGTCCAGCACCCGCAGGTGGTCGTCGCCGGTGACGATCAGCGGGTTGATCTCCAGCATCGACATATCCTTCGCCACGAAGGCCGCATAGAGCTGCCCCAGCAGGGCGGCGGCTTCCTTGGCCAGGCCGCCGGACAGCCCCAGGGCCTTGGCGAGCGAGCGGCCGTGGTGGGCGAACACCCCGGTGGCCGGGTCGATGGAGAAAGTGACGATCTTCTCCGGCGTGGCGTGAGCCACTTCCTCGATGTCCATGCCGCCTTCGGTGGAGGCGACCACCGAGACCCGCGAGGTCTCGCGGTCCACCAGCAGCGACAGGTAGAATTCCTTGGCGATCTGCGCGCCTTCCTCGATGTAGAGGCGGTTGACCTGCTTGCCCGCCGCGCCGGTCTGGTGGGTCACCAGCACCCGGCCCAGCATCTCGGCGGCGTTGGCCTTCACTTCCACAGCGGACTTGACCACCCGCACTCCGCCCTTGGCGTCGGCGCCCAGGCCCTCGAACCGGCCCTTGCCGCGGCCGCCGGCGTGGATCTGCGACTTCACGACGAAGATCGGCCCCCCCAGCTTCTCGGCGGCCTGCACGGCGTCATCGACAGAGAATGCGGGGTACCCGCGCGGAACCGCTACGCCGAACTCTGCGAGGACGGCTTTGGCTTGGTGTTCGTGGATGTTCATGAGCTCTGGGCGCGCGCCATTTTCGTCTCGCCCGCTCGGCGAGTGGCGGCGGTTATAGGCGCCGCCTCGCCCCCTTGCAACCGCGTGCGGACGCCTTCTCGGAACTACCTTTCGCGGGCTTCCCACTCGGCGCGGGACTGGCCCCAGACATCCAGCGGCGTGTTGAGCGGCGCGGGCAGCACCGCCTGGCGCAGGAGGCGCGAGCCGAGCCTGCGGGCGACGGCCTGGGAGCGCGTGTTGGCCGCCTCGATGGCGTGGATCACCTCATGCCATCCCTGGGTTTCGAAGGCCCAGTCGATCGCCGCCGTGGCCGCCTCGGTGGCGTAGCCCTTGCCCCAGGTCTCGCGGACCAGGCCCCAGCCCACCTCGGTGCCCGGCCAGCCCTCAGGCTGCCATGGGCCCACCCGGCCGACCCAGCGACCGCTGGCCTTCTCGATCACCGAGAACATGCCGAAGCCGCGCGACAGCCATGCGCCGGCCATCACCGACATCAGCCGCCAGGCCACGGGACGCTCCTGCTTGCCGCCGATGAAGCGGGCCGCCTCCTCGTCGGCGGCGAACGCCGCCCAGGGCTCGAAGTCCGCCGGCTCGGGCAGCCGCAGGATGAGGCGTTCTGTCTCAAGAATTGGCGCTGGCGCAGCCATCGGTTTTCGCCTTAAATCACCTTTCGGGAGAGTGAGTTGGGGGTTGTCGGCAGACTAGCCGTGGGCGCGGCTTGAAGCCAGGACCTCAGTTCGTGCGAGGGATCCGCTGTCAGGGGATCGCTATGTCGCACGACCGTATCGAGCCGCCGCTGCTGGTAGGCCCGGCCTCTCCCGTTCCAAGATCGATCATGCTGCTCGGCGTGGCCGGCGCCTGCGCGCTGGGCGTAGGCGCCGGCATGTGGGCGCGGCCCACCGAGGGCGAACGGCGAGATGTCCCCTCAGCGATCGTCCAGACGGCGATGACCACGCCAGGGCGGCCCGAGGGCATCGAGATCATCGTCGACGACAGCCCCGCCCCGATCGGCGAGCCGCTGGAAGTGCTGTCGCAGGAGACGGTGCGGACCGCCGCGCCCGGCCCCCGGCCGGACGAGCGCGCTTCGCTGATGGATCCCCTGGTGCGGGCCGCCGGCGGCCTGATGCGTGTGGCGGCTCCGGCCCCCGCCGAGCCGGTCCAGGCGCCGCCCGCCGCCGTCGTCGCCGCGCCCGTCATCGTTCACCGGGCGGCGCCGCCGTCGGAACCCGCGACCCTGGCGCCGAAGCCATCGCCGCTGTTCGAGAAGCCGCCGGCCGCCACACCCAGGCCGGTGAAGCCGGTGGTCGTCCGCAAGGAGACCCGGGTCGCGAAGGCGGAGGCGCCCCCCAAGGCCAAGGCCGAGGTCAAGCTGGCGAAGGCCGCGGCGTCGAAGAAGCCGCCTACAAAGGTCGCGAAAGCCAAGCCGGAGAAGGCCGAGAAGGTGAAGCTCGCGGCCAAGGCGGACAAGACCAGGGAGAAGGCCAGGGCCAAGGACAAGACGAAGGCCAAGGACAAGCTGACCCAGCTCGCCAAGCCCGATAAGGCGTCGAAGTCTAAGGGGAAGACGGCCCAGCTCGCCAGGGCGGACACGGCCAAGGCGAAGCCTGCTAAAGCCAAGGGGGCCAAGGGGGCCAAGGGGGCCAAGGCGACTGAGGCGAAGCTCGCGAAGGCCAAGGCGGCCGAGGTGAAGCTCGCCAAGGCCAAGGCGGAGAAGATCAAGACCGCCAAGGCCGCCGCCGCGCGCAAGGCCGAGGCGGTCCGGCTGGCCGAGGCCACCGCCGCCAAGCGCCGCGCCGCGCTGCAGGCTCAGATCAAGGCGGCCAGGGCGGAGGCCGCCCGCAAACCGCCGAAGCCGGCCGGCCGCATCACCCTGGCCAGCGCGCCCCGCTGCGCCAACAGCGATCCCGGCGCGGCGCTGGTCTGTTCAGACGCGGTGCTGGCCGCCGCCGACCGGCGCATGACAGCGGCCTATCGCCAGGCCGAAGCCGCCGGCGTGCCCTCCTCGGAACTCCAGCGCCAGCACCAGCGCTGGTTGGCCGCCCGCTCCGCCGCGGCGCGCGAGGCGCCGTGGGCGGTGCAGGACGTCTACCAGGAACGCATCGCCGAACTCCGCGACCAGGCGCGGGGCGACGACTACTGAGGGCTTAAGCCAGCAGGTCCTTGATGGTCTCGCGCTCGCCGACCAGTTCGTCGTTTGTCAGGGCGATCTTGGACTTGGAGAAGTCGTCCATCTCGTAGCTGGTGATGACTTCGAAGCCGGACGCCGTCGTGCGCACCGGCATGCCGGCCCAGACCTCGGGATTGAAGCCGTAGCGGCCTTCCGACTTCACCGCCACCGAGTGGACCGCGCCCACCGTGGTCAGGTCGCGGACGTGGTCGATCAGGGCGTTGGCCGCCGAGGCCGCCGAGGACTGGCCGCGCGCGTCGATGATCGCCGCGCCGCGCTTGCCCACCGCCGGCAGGTACCCGTTCTTCAGCCAGGCCTCATCGCCGATCACGTCCGCCGCCGGCTTGCCGCCAATCTTGGCGTGGGTGAAGTCGGCGAACATGGTCGGGCTGTGGTTGCCATAGATGTAGAGGTCGGAGACCTCGTTCACCGAGACGCCGGCCTTCTGGGCCAGCTGGGCGCGGCCGCGGTTCTGGTCAAGGCGCACCATGGCGGTGAAGCGGTCGGCCGGCAGGCGCCTGGCCTGGGCGGCGGCGATCATCACGTTGGTGTTGCAGGGGTTGCCCACCACCGCGATGCGGGCGTCGTCGGCGGCCACCTTGTCGATGGACTGGCCCTGGGCGATGAAGATCCTGCCGTTGTCCTTCAGCAGGTCGGCCCGTTCCATGCCGGGGCCGCGGGGTTTGGAGCCCACCAGCAGGCACCAGCTCGCGTCCTTGAAGGCCACGTCCGGATCGCCGGTGAGGATCATGTCGGAGACCAGCGGGAAGGCGCAGTCCTCCAGCTCCATGGCCACGCCCTTCAGCGCCTTCTGCGGGCCTTCAACCGGGATCTCAAGCAGCTGCAGGATCACCGGCTGGTCCTTGCCCAGCATCTCGCCCGAGGCGATCCGGAACAGCAGGGCGTAGCCGATGTTCCCGGCCGCTCCAGTCACCGCCACGCGGATCGGCTTCTTGCTCATGAGATGCTGCTCCAGAATTTGCTCTCGCGGCGCGCCGCCGCAGTCGGCGGGGACCTAGCGCAAGGCTGGCCCGGCGGCAATCCGAAGCGATCTATTTACGGCTCAGGCGCGCGGGCCGGCGCTCGCCAGCTTCCACGAACTCGCCGGTCCAGGCGCCGTCGTGGGCGGCGTGCAGCACCGCCTCCACCAGGGCGCCGGAGGCCAGGGTGAAGCGCAGGGTGAGGTCGCCCCCCTGGGTCTCGATCTGATCCACGAAGCCAGATCCGCTGAGCGCGCCGCGCCTACGCAGGTCGCGCCAGGCGCCCTCGACCACGCCATTGCCGCGATCCACCAGCTGCAGGGCGTAGAGGTCGGACCCCGCCGCGGCCAGGGTCCAGCCGCCGTCCAAGGGTCCCTGGAACCGCTGGGCCGACGCGCTCGAGGCCCGCAGCCGGGATTCATAGGCGAGGTCTGTCACGGTGGGCTCGGCGTCGGGGCTCTTGCCGGTCTCGTCCACATGCACCGGGGCCGTCAGCGGCGGTCGCGGCGGCGGCGCGTAGGCCGGCGGGCCCGGGATCACCTCGACCGCGGCGGGCCGCGCCGGCGCGGTTGGCGTCTCCAAGAGGGTGCCGATGGGGTCGTCCGCGGGTTGCGCGTCGGCCGGCGCGGCGGCCAGCAGGATCGCGAACCCGGCGGCAAGGACAACCCTGAGCCTCATGGACCTCATGCCTCGTGCGCGGCGATGGCCTCTGATATGGCGATCAGACGCTCGGCTTCGGCCAGATGCAACCTTTCCACCATGCGCCCCTCGACCTTGATCACCCCCTTGCTGGCGTTCTCGGGCGCGGCGAAGGCCTCGACGATGGTCCGCGCCCAGGCCGCCTCGCCCGCCTCGGGAGCGAAGATGCGGTTGGCGGGTTCCAGCTGGCTGGGGTGGATCAAGGTCTTGCCGTCGAAGCCGAATTCCACCCCCTGCCGGCACTGTCGCTCGAAGCCCTCGGCGTCGGCGATCTCGTTGAACACCCCGTCGAGGATCGCGAGCCCGTGGGCCCGCGCCGCGGCCACCGCCAGCGAGAGCGGGGCCAGCAGGGGGGTGCGGTCGGCGTCCGGGCGGCAGCGCATCTCCTTGGCCAGGTCGTTGGTCCCGATCACCCAGCCGTCGGTGCGGTTGGCCAGCGCGGCGTGGCCCAGGGCGTCGAGGGCGAAGAGCGCCTTGCAGGTCTCCACCATGATCCACAGGCGGGTCTCGCCGACCCGGCTGGCGTAGGCGTTCAGTTCGTCCACCGAGCTCACCTTGGGCGCCAGGATGGCGTTGGGGCGGACCTTGGCCAGGGCGGCCAGGTCGTCGGCGCCCCACGGCGTGTCCAGGCCGTTCACCCGCACCACCAGCTCGCGCCGGCCGAAGCCGCCGGCCTTCACCGCCGAGACGGCCTGCTCGCGGGCCTCGACCTTGGCGTCGGGGCCCACCGCGTCCTCCAGGTCAAGGATGACCACGTCGCAGGCCAGCGTGCGGGCCTTCTCCAACGCCCGCGAATTGGACGCTGGCAGGTACAGCGCGCTGCGGCGGGGGCGGATGGCGGTCATTTCGTGGAGGTCTCCGTGGCCTTGGGCCGCTTTTAGCGATTAGAGTGGCGCCATGACCACACGCTACGACGCCGGCGCGCGCAACGTCCTGGGCGGGGAGCTCGCCAGCTGCTCGACGCAGCCGATGACCGGCTTCTTCCGCAACGGCTGCTGCGAGACCGGCGCGCAGGACGTGGGCATGCACACGGTCTGCGCGGTGATGACCGCCGAGTTCCTGGCCTACTCCCGCGCGGTGGGGAACGACCTGTCGACCCCGCAGCCGGAGATGGGCTTCGCCGGCCTTAAGCCCGGCGACCGCTGGTGTCTGTGCGCGCCCCGCTGGAAGGAGGCCCTGGACGCCGGCGCCGCGCCGCGTCTGATCCTGGAAGCCACCCACGAGGAGACCCTGGCCATCGTCAACCTGGGCGTCCTGAAGGACCACGCGGTCAAGGCGTAA
>CANJKG010000200.1 GCA_947474775.1 Caulobacteraceae bacterium
CTGCCCTGACCGGTCAGCACATCAACCTGGCGCAGCTTGGCGACGATCTCTTCCGGCTTGTGGTGCTTCCTTGCCATCGTTCCATCCATCCAAAATGGTCCTCGGACCAACATAAGGGATGGATCACTTCAAGGGGGTCAGACCACCCCTGCGCACTCTCTCGGCCGACCTGCGCCACGTCATCGAGGCCGCCGACGCGGTCATCGACCTCGACCAGGCCGGCCGCCGCGCGCGGTCCGCTGACCCCTCCCGGAGCGCGGGCGTCGACCCTGGATGAGCCGCCGCAGAGCGCTCGGCCTCACGCCCGCATCGCTCCTCCTTCACGCCTTCGCCCACGAGACGACGCCCCAGACAGCGACGTGATCCTGCTGATGCTCAGCTGCGCCCCCAGGTCGGGCCAGGTCCAGGTCACCTACTTCGCCGACCCCAAGGCCCGCGCCCGCGCCATTCGCCTCGCCTCGCCTCCGGTGACCAGCGCGCCCGGCTGGCCAGTCGCCCCAGCCGCGACGAGATGGACATCCTGATCCTGGAGGCCGCCACCCTGATCATTTCCCGGCCTTGCCCCCCTTGAAATAGGCCTCCACCGCCGCCGGGGCGTCGCCGTTGGCGAAGCTGCCCTCGCTGACTTGCCACACCACCACCTTCTGCGGCGGCGCGGACCGATCCTTGAGCTGCTCGGCCATCGCCTGCCAGGCGCCCTCCAGCCCGAACTCCACCCGCCGCGTCACCGGCCGGTCGAGCAGGTGGCTGAGCATCTGCGGGAAGCCGTACTTGCGATCCACGAAGCTGGAGCCCACCACCGCCACCGGCCCCCATTTCCCGGTGGGTGGCGTGTAGACCCGCTCCTCGAACGCATCCTCGCCATAGGTCATGACGCCCTGCCTGCGCAGGATCACCACCAGGTCGGGGTAGCGGCGCACGGTCTCCCAGCCCGCAATCTGGTCGCCCCCGCCGGGCGGCCCGGGAAGCCCGCCCATGGCCTTGACCAGGGGAACCGCCGCCACGGCGGCTTCCTCCGCGGTGTGCGCGGTCCAGTGGGCGTCGCGCGGCGAATAGGCCCTACCGTCCCGGCGATGGGCGGCCTCCAGCAGGGGGTAGGTGTCGAACACCTGGACCCCCGCGGCACGCAGCGACGCGATGAGCTTCCCGTAGCCCTCCGAACGCTCCACGGCGGCGCGCTGCCGATCCGGCAGATGTTCCGGGACCACGCGGCCCTTGTTGGGGACCACCATCACCAGCAGCCGCTGTCCACGCCCCTTGAACTCGCGATCGACGCGGCCGGCCAGCTTCACCGCCGCCCGGGCGTTGCGCGGATAGTCGTCCACCAGCCGGTCCCAGCCGACATACAGCCACCCGCCCTGCCCTTCGATGACATCTGGCTGCTGGGGCGGCTTGAAGAAGGTCTTGCCATAGCCCAGGACCAGCAGGGCGACGACGAGCGCGCCGACAAGCACCGGAACCACGTGCCGCATCGTCCCTCCAACCCTTCTAGCCTGGCGATCCGTCGCACAGCCTAGCTCAGGCCCGCAAGCTCAACAGCCAGGCTCCCCCAGCGGTTGCAGCGGCGGCCACGCCGGCCAGCGCCAACGTCAGGCCAGGCCGGGCCACAAGCGCTCTTGCGCGACGAATGGGCGTCTCGAGGAAGCGATAGCTCAGCACCGCCAGGCCGAACGCCACAACCACCGCCGCCACCCGCAGGGCCAGCCCGCCGGCTGGCCACATCGCCGTCGACAGGATCAGCAGCGGCCAGTGCCACAGGTACCAGCCGTAGGAGACCCTTCCCACCGCCTGTAAGGGCGCCCAGCCCAGCAGCCGCTGCGCCCAACCGCCCTCCGACGCGCCGAAGATCACAGCCGCCGCCCCGGCCACCGGCGCGATCGCCACCCATCCCGGGAACGGCGTCTGCGGCCCGATCAGCAAGGCCGACAACAGCAGCATCGCCAGCCCCGCCAGCGCGATGGCTCCTCCCGCACGCCGCGCCCCGCCCGCAGGAACCAATGCCAGCAGCCCGCCCGCGCCCAGCTCCCACACCCGTGTGGGCAGGCCGAAGAACGCCTGCTGCGGATTCCCCGGCGTGAGTATGACGGAAGCCGCGAGCGAGGCGGCCGTCACCACTCCCAGCACCAGCGCCATCGCCCAGCGCCGCCTGGGCCCATAGGCGATGAGCAGCGGCCAGATCAGGTAGAACTGCGCCTCCACTCCCAGCGACCAGGTGTGCAGCATAGGGTTGCGCGCCACCTGCGCGTCGAAATAGTCGAACGAGGCGGCGATGAAGTGCAGGTTGGAAAGGTAAGCCACCGCCGCCACGCTGGCCGGCCCCAGGTCCTCGTGCCGGGCCCCCACCGGAAGCGCCCGGCTCAGCAGCGCCGTGGCCAGGATCATCGCCAGGCCGGCCGGGACGAGCCTGCGGGCGCGACGAGCATAGAAGTCCACGAAGTTAACGCCGCCGGTCGCCTCGCGCCCCGCCAGCAGCAGCCGGGTGATGATGTAGCCCGACACCACGAACAGCACGTCGACGCCCACGAAGCCGCCGGTGAACCCGGGCAGGCCCACGTGGAACAGCACCACCAGCAGGATCCCCACCGCCCGCAACCCCTCCACCTGCGGCAGGAAGCGGTCGGACGGAACAGGCGGTTCTGGAGGGCTGGCCATGCTGTCGCGACAGTCGGGGAGTCTGGGCTCGGCCGCAACGCCTCAGATGCCCATGGCCTCGCCGCGGCTCCCGGCGTCGGATAAATTCGCGCGCCGACGTCGGTTCGGATGCGCCCCCTTCGTCGTTCCGGCACAAGGCCCCTGGGCCGGGCAGGCGCCGGGAGAAGATGGCCAAAGGCGTCTGGTGACCCGGCTCCGCTTGCATCCCACCAGGGGGTGCGGCAGGCTTCGCCTCCAGCTGGCGTGAGGATTTTCCGTGGTTGACCAGGCCGCCCCGACAGCATTGGCGCGACCGCCCCGGCACTACCCGACGCCCGCGGCCAAGTGCGCCGATCTGGTGGTGCATGTGGTGGGGCTCACCCTGGCCCTCGCCGGGGGTATCGTGCTCCTGGCGCTGGCGGTGGGCGCGCACTCCATCAGCAAGACGGTGGGCGTCTCCATCTATGCGGCCGGCCTCCTGGCCATGCTCGCCTTCTCAACCGCCTACAACTTCGCCAGCCCGGCCTATCGCCCGATCCTGCGGCGACTGGACCACGCCGGAATATTTCTGATGATCGCGGGGTCCTACACCCCCTTCACCACGGCGAACCTCACCGGCGCCTGGGCCTGGGGGATGACCGCCGCGGTCTGGAGCGTCGCGGGCGTCGGCGCCCTGGGCAAGCTCTTCCTGCCCCGCGTGGACCGGCGCTTCTGGGTGGCGGTCTACCTGGCCCTGGGATGGCTGGTCCTCGTGGCCCTGAAGCCCATGCTGGCCTCCACCGCCGGCGTGGCCATGGTGCTGCTGGCCCTGGGCGGCGTGCTCTATTCCACCGGGGTCGTCTTCTATCTCAACAAGCGCCTGAAGTTCGCCCGCGCCATCTGGCACGGCCACGTGGTGGCCGCCGCCGGAGCCCACTGGGCGGCGGTGCTCCTGGGCGTCGTCCTGGTGGGACGGTAGATAATAGGACGCGGCGGCGCGCATCCGGGCTATGCTGCGCTGATCGTGGGCCTGTTACCCCAGGCGCCCGCGACTGAGAGCTGTCACGTGCTCCCGCCTGTGCGCCGGAGAAAATCATGGCAGGACGCGACGACATATCGAGACGGCGTATTCAGAAACTGCGCGACCTGATCGCGGCGGCCGAGCGCGACGGCGCCAAGACAGGCGCCCTGCTCCTTCACCTGACCCTGGGCGACGCCTCTGAAATCAAGCGCGACCGCAGCGTGGCCACCCATGAGATCAGCTTCAAGAACGGCGAGATGCGCTTCCTGGGCGTGAAGGTGGTGGAAGGCGGCGTCAGCGTTTCAAAGCTGGATGGCGCTCCGGGCTAGCCGCGCCGCCTGCCCGCGTCTAGGTCCGCCGCCCCGAGACGAGCCGGTGTATCGGCTCTGACTCGGCGGCTAGGTTTGTCCCATGACGTTGCTCGCGAACGGCCGCGTCGTCCTTTGGCAGGGCGGCAACCTGTGGGTCCTACATGTTCCCGAACCGCCGCCCGGCGCGCTGCAGCGGACAGACTTCCACGCCCGCCATGCGATCCAGGTCGCCTTTACCCTCGACGGCAATTTCTTACCCGGGCGTCCCCGAATGGTGGCCGATGTTCTGCATGTCCGCCGACCTGGCCATTGCCGCCTGCCTCGCCCACGGGGCCCGGCGCTGCAGACACCTTAACTGACCCCTCACGCCGAACGGCGCTTTCCCTGTTGCGTGCGCCCCCGCTTCATTGCCAAGCTTGCTCCAGGAAGCGCCGGGCGGGGGGCCATCTGGGCTCGCTCCCCGGCGCCCAAACCGAAAGGGAGGGCTCGATGGTGGCGGAAACAACTGCGGGCGCAGCGCCCGAGGCGACGGCTGAGCGGAAGGCGCGGTTCTATATCTGGATGGCGGCGGCCATGGCGGCCACCGCCTTCCTTGGCTTCGCCCCGACCTACTGGATCCCCTTGACGCAGGGCGTACCGGAGCGGATCGGCGTGCTCGCGGTCCACGGTACGCTGTGCTTCGCCTGGGTGCTGTTCGTGATCTACCAGGCCTGGCTGGTCACCTCCGGCAAGGTGGCCCGCCACCGCGATATCGGCCTGATCGGCGTGTCCCTGGCGACCGCCATGGCGATCTTCGGCGTGCTGGCCGCGATCAACTCAGGCATCCGGGCGGCCGCCATGGGCGCCGGCGTGGCCGGCGAAACCTTCATGATCGTGCCGCTGGCGGCGATCTTCTCGTTCACGGTGCTGGTGACCGCGGCCATCGCCAATATCCGTCGCTCGGAGTGGCACAAGCGTCTGATCCTGTCGGCGACGGCGGTCCTGCTGGATGCGGCCATCGCCCGTCCGTTCATCGTCTACCTGGTCATGGGCGGCCGGCCGCCACCGTTCCAGGGAACGGTGGGGCTCGCGGGCTTCAACGGCCCGCCGCCGCCGGTGGTCGGCGTGCTGCCGCCCGCCCTCGTGGCCCTGCTGTTCATCGTCGTGGGAATGGTCCGGGACAAGCGGGTCCTGGGCAAGGTGCATGCCGCCTACTGGTGGGCCGGCGGCTTCGCGCTCGCTGTGGCCTTGCTGAAGATCCCTCTCAGCGAGACCGCGCTCTGGCACGGATTCGCGCGGTCCCTGATGGCGCTGGCGAGCTAGAGCACGATGCGATCAGACGGAACCGTCTGATCGTTGAATCGTGCTCGACAATCAAAGGTGTAGCGCTTGATTCGCAGGGGTCCTAAGCCCGCCGCCCCGCCGCGGTGACGTTCGATACCCCAAGCGCCGCCAGCGCCGCGCGCACGATGCCCTCGGCGTCGAGGCCCGCCTCCGCGTACTGGGCCTCCGGCTTGTCGTGGTCCTGGAAGATGTCGGGCAGCACCAGGGTGCGGATCTTCAGCCCCCGGTCCAGGGCGCCGTGCTCGGCCAGCGCCTGCAGCACGAAGCCGCTGAAGCCGCCCATGGCGCCCTCCTCCACGGTGATCAGCGCCTCGTGCTCGCGGGCCAGCCGCAGGATCAGGTCGATGTCGAGCGGCTTGGCGAACCGCGCGTCGGCCACCGTCGCCGACAGGCCCCGCGCCGCCAGCAGGTCGGCCGCCTTCAGGCTCTCGGCCAGTCGCGTCCCGAACGACAGGATGGCCACCGCCGTCCCCTCGCGCACGATCCGTCCGCGCCCGATCTCCAGCGGGTCGGCCAGCGCCGGGATCGGCACGCCCACGCCCTCGCCGCGCGGATAGCGGAAGGCGCTGGGCCGGTCGTCGATGGCCGCCGCCGTGGCCACCATGGCCGCCAGCTCCGCCTCGTCCGCCGCCGCCATCAGCACCATGC
>CANJKG010000201.1 GCA_947474775.1 Caulobacteraceae bacterium
CCGCCCTCCCCGGGCTTGGCGCCCTGGGCCATCTTGATCTGGATGTCGTCGGCGTTGACCAGGTACTCGGTGGTCACCCCGAAGCGACCGGAAGCCACCTGCTTGATCGCCGAGCGCATGGAATCGCCGTTCGCCATGCGCACGAAGCGGTCGGACTGTTCGCCGCCTTCGCCCGTGTTGGAGCGCCCGCCGATGCGGTTCATGGCCACGGCCAGGGTGGTGTGCGCCTCGCGGCTGATCGAACCGAAGCTCATGGCCCCGGTGGCGAAGCGTTTGACGATCTCGGACGCCGGCTCCACCTCGTCCAGCGACAGCGGCGCATCCGCCGGCTTCATCCGCAGCAGGCCGCGGATCGTCAGCAGACGTTCGCTCTGTTCGTTGATGGAAGCCGCGAAGGCCTTGTATTCGTTTGGCAGATCGCCGCGCACGGCGTGCTGCAGCCGCGACACCGACTCCGGCGTCCAGGCGTGCTCCTCGCCGCGCAGTCGCCAAGCGTACTGGCCGCCGACGTCGAGCATCGAACGGTAGATGGGGTTGTCGCCATAGGCGTCGCGATGCCTGCGCACCGCCTCCTCGGCGATCTCGGCCAGGCCGACGCCCTCGATTGTGGTGGCGGTTCCGGTGAAATACTTGTCGATCAGGCGAGACGACAGGCCCACGGCATCGAAGATCTGCGCGCCGCAGTAGGACTGATAGGTGGAGATGCCCATCTTGGACATCACCTTCAGCACGCCCTTGCCGATCGCCTTGATGTAATTCTTGCGGACCTCGTAGGCCGAGAGCTTCAAGCCATTGCGGGCCCGCAGCGCCTCCAGCGTCTCGAAGGCCAGGTAGGGGTTCACCGCCTCGGCGCCATAGCCGGCCAGGACGCAGAAGTGATGCACCTCGCGCGCTTCGCCCGTCTCGATCACCAGGCCAGTCTGCATCCGCAGGCCCTGGCGGATGAGGTGATGGTGCACGGCCGCGGTGGCGAGCGCCGCCGGCATCGGGATGCGCTCGGCCGAGGCCGCCTGATCGGAGATGATCAGGATGTTCATGTCGGCGAGCACGCTGTCGGTCGCCTCGCGGCACAGCCGGTCCAGCGCCCTTTCGAGCCCGTCTGCGCCCTCATCGGCCGGCCAGGTCGCATCGAGGGTGGCCGTGCGGAAAGCGCCGTCCAGCAGCTCGTTTATCGAGCGGATCTTGGCCAGGTCCTCGTCGGTGAGGATCGGCTGGGCCACCTCCAGGCGCTTGTGCGCGCCAGCCTGGCGACCCAGCAGGTTCGGCCTGGGCCCGATCATGGAGACGAGGCTCATCACCAGCTCCTCGCGGATCGGGTCGATCGGTGGGTTTGTGACCTGGGCGAAGTTCTGCTTGAAGTACTCGTAGAGGAGCTTCGCGCGCCGCGAGAGGACGGCGATGGGGGTGTCCGACCCCATCGAGCCGATCGGATCGTCCCCCGCCTGGCCCATGGGCTCCAGAAAGAAGGCGAGATCCTCCTGGGTGTAACCGAACGCCTGCTGGCGATCGAGCAGGGCTGCGGGATCGTTGGGCGCGGGCGGAAGCGCCGGCGCCTTGAGCGACAGCTCCTCGAGCTTGAACTGGGTCTCGGCCAGCCAGTCGGCGTAGGGCTCGGCCTGGGCGAGGGAGCGCTTGATCTCCTCGTCCTCGATGATGCGCCCCTCCTCCATGTCGATGAGCAGCATCTTGCCGGGCTGGAGTCGCCACTTCCGCACGATGCGTTCCTCGGGGACATCCAGCACGCCGGTCTCGGACGCCATGATGACGTTGTCTTCGTCGGTGATGACGAAGCGCGCAGGCCGAAGGCCGTTGCGGTCCAGGGTCGCGCCGATCTGGCGGCCGTCCGTGAAGGCCACGGCGGCCGGCCCGTCCCACGGCTCCATCAGGGCCGCGTGGTACTCGTAGAAGGCCTTGCGCTCGAGATCCATGAGCGGGTTGCCCGCCCAGGCCTCCGGGATCAGCATCATCACCGCATGCGCCAGCGGATAGCCGCCGGCCACCAGCAGCTCCAGGGCGTTGTCCAGGCAGGCGGTGTCGGACTGGCCGTGCGGGATCAGCGGCCACATCTTGTTGAGATCGGGGCCAAGGAGGTCGCTTTCCATCGAGCGACGCCGGGCGTTCATCCAGTTCACGTTGCCGCGAACGGTGTTGATCTCGCCGTTGTGGGCGATGAACCGGTAGGGGTGCGCCAGCCGCCACGACGGGAAGGTGTTGGTCGAGAATCGCTGGTGGACCAGCGCCAGCGCCGAGTCACAAAGCGGATTGCGCAAGTCTTCGTAGAAACTTCCCACCTGGTCGGCGAGCAGCAGACCCTTGTAGACCACCGTACGGGTCGACAGCGACGGCAGGTAGAGCTCGGTGAGGCCAGGCAGGTTCCGCCTCACCGCCAGTTCGGCCAGAGGGTTCTGCAGCTGCTTGCGCACCGCCAGCAGCTTGCGCTCGTGGGCGTCCTGGTCGCGCACATTGGGCCCCCGCCCGATGAACGCCTGGCGCAGGACCGGCATCGAGGCGAGCACGGCCTCACCAAGCCCCGTGGTGTCCACGGGGACGTCACGCCAGCCCAGAAGCGGTTGCTTCTCGCACTCGAGGAAGTGCTCGAACTGACCGATGGCCGCGGCGCGCGCGCCCTCGTCGCGGGGCATGAAGCACATGGCCACCGCGTATTCACCGGCCGGCGGCAACTGGACGCCCGCGCCCTTCGCCCAGTCGCGATAGAGCGCATCGGGAATCTGGATCAGAATCCCGGCGCCGTCGCCCACGAGCGGGTCGGCGCCCACCGCGCCGCGGTGGTCGAGGTTGACCAGGATCTGCAGCCCGGCGCGCACGATCTCATGCGATTTGCGGCCCTTGATATTGGCCACAAAGCCGACGCCGCAGGCGTCGTGCTCATTCGCTGGATCGTACAGACCTTGCGGGGAAAACCCCATCTCACCCTCACTCGACATTCGAGCACGCCAAAGCGCGGCCCCACAGGGCCGTGGCGTGCGTCCGCGGGCATTTACCCGGCCAAGTCACTGCTTGTCGATGGTCGTGGGCGAGAAGAATGGGAAGAATCCTGCGGTTGCGACGTTTGGCGCCACTGAAGCGGGCCCTCCCGGGCGCCGCTTGTCGCAATAGTGTCCGATCGTGCCCGCCTACCCGGGCGGCGATGCTTTAGCGATGGTACCACCTCTCGGGCTCGAACCGAGGACCTCTAGATCCACAATCTAGCGCTCTAACCAACTGAGCTAAGGCGGCGCATCGCGAGGCGACGTTCTAGTCGCGAGGGCGGGCGCGATCAAGCCGCGGCGCCATGAGGCGAGGCGACGGCGGCAAAGAAAAGGCCCCGGGGGCTTTCGCCGCCGGGGCCGTTTCCCAAGGCATCCGCCTTGGTCAGTTCTTCGGAAGCACCCAACGGAGCGGGATGCGAACAGTGCCCCCATCGACGGGCGCGCCGTCCTTGGTTTGCGGACGCATCTTGAAAAGCCGGCTCGCCCTGAGGGTCGCCTCCCCGAAGCCGCCCTCAGGAGGCGTCTCGGAAATCACCGAGCAGTTCTCCAACGTCCCGTTCGCTTTCACGCTGCAGGAAATCGTCGCGTTGCCCTCGATACCCATCCGGGACGCCCGTTCGGGGAAATACCGGGCCATGGCTTCCGAGTCGGGACGGCGTTGCCAGTCCGGATTGGTGATCACGGACGGACGCGGCGGCTCGGGCGGCGGAGCCCGCGGGGGTTCCGGTTGCTCGACCCGCTTGGTCACCGGGGGAACCGGCAGCGGCGGGATGGTGATGTCCGGCGGCGCGGCCACCGGCGGCCTCGGCTGCAGCTTGGGCGGCGGCGGCGGCGGCGTGTTCGGCGGCGGCGGGGGCGGGGGCGGCGGGGGCGGCGGGACCGGCTTGATGATCGCCACATCCGTCACGTCGTCCGAATATTCCCGGTACGTCGGCTCGAACTTGGACTTGTAGAGATAGTAGCCAAGCAGAACGTGGACGACGATGGAGGCCACGATGGCCACCGTGACGCCCTTGCTCCGCTTCTTCGGCGGCTCATCGAAGATGCTCCGCACCGGGGCTACGTCGTGCTGTTGCGTGTCAGCCATCGGTCGCCCTCCCTACTTGTCTTCGCCGACGAGGGCCACGCTGTAGAACCCGTTGTCCTGCAGCATGTTCATCACACCCATGAAGTCGCCATACATCACGTTCTTGTCGGCCCGGATGAAGATCCGCTCCTTAGTCGAACTACGCTTGCTGCCTATGTTCGTCCTGAGGTCGTCCCCCAGGGCCGAAAGGTCGGTGGCGAAATCGCCGATGAAGATACGGCCGTTGGGCTGGATCGAGATGTAAACCGGCTTCTGTGGGTTGGGCGATGGCTTGGCGACGGCGGGCGGAAGTTCCACCTTGACCGTCACCGCTGCCAGGGGCGCAGCCACCATGAAGATGATCAGGAGAACCAGCATCACGTCCACGAAGGGCGTGACATTGATCTCGCTCATCGCGTCTTCGCTGTACCTGTCGCCCCCTGAGCCTGAAAGCTTGGCTCCCATGTGGCTTAGGCTCCTTTGTCGAGCTGCCGGGAAATCGCGTTCATCAGCTCAGCCACAAAGCCCTCCGTCCGCGCCCCGTAAGAGGAGATACGGGTCTGGAAGTAGTTGTAGAAGATAACCGCGGGGATGGCGGCGAACAGGCCGATACCGGTGGCCAGCAGAGCCTCGGCGATGCCGGGCGCGACGACGGCCAGGTTGGTCGTGTTGGTGTTCGCGATCCCGATGAAGGAGTTCATGATCCCGTAGACGGTGCCGAACAGGCCGATGAACGGACCGGACGAACCGACGGAGGCCAGGAACTGCATACCGCCGGAAAGGCGACGAGCCAGCGAGGCCTGAACCGCATGGACGGCGTTCTCCGCGCGGGAGATGACCGTTTCGCGGTGCTCGCCGCTGACATGCAGACCCGCCTGACGGGACAGCTCGACCTCCTGCGTGGCCGCAACGGTCATGTCGGCCAGCGGATTGCCTTCGAACTCTTCAGCCTGCGCGATGCGCCCGAATTCGGTCATGTTCTTGGCGCCCCGGAAGGCCTCCACGAACTGGTCCGAGACTTTGTTCAGCGAGCTGAACTCCATCATCTTCGTGATCAGCAGCATCCAGGAGAAGATCGAGGAGAGCACGAGGCCGATCATGACGATCTTCACCACCCACTGGGCGTCGAAGAACATCTGCATGACGGTGAGCTTGCCCGCGTGCTTGATGGTCGCGGGATCCTCGGCGGCCGGAGCGGCCTCCGCTGCAGGAGCCGCCGGAGCCTCAGCGGCCGGAGCCGCGGCCGTGGCCGGGTCGGCCGGAGCAGCGGCCGCGGCGGGATCCGCCGGGGCCGCCGCGTCCTGAGCGAACGCCGGAATGCTTGTCGCCAGCGCCAAAGCGCCGAGCACAGCGATGAATGGGATTATGCGTTTGTTGTCGAGCATCTGTCGCCGGTTCCTGCTTGGTCTGGCACGATTGACCCCGGGGTCGTCGCGCGAGAGCGTCTCCACCCGTGTTGAAACAAAGCCCCCCGCTCACACCGGGTTCCGGCAGGAGCATAAGAGCCGCTATCGCTACGCCCGGCCCGTTACGCGCTCTCCACACCGCGTGGAGGGTCCGCGTTCCGAAGGCGCGAAGCACATCGGTCGCCCCGAAGGGGCATCGAAGTCTTAACCGCTATCTTAGAGATGCGGCTCGGCTCCTTTGGCAACCCCTTTTGATAGCGTCAAGTGGGCAGCGCGGCGAATGAACCACCTCACCACCATGCGAGGTTGCAATGCACAACGATTGGCCAAGACGGGGCCACAGAATTGCAAGGCTTTTCGAGGCGAATTTTGGTGCAGTGCACAATCCTGC
>CANJKG010000202.1 GCA_947474775.1 Caulobacteraceae bacterium
CCAAGTCGATCCTGCGGATGGGCGTGCCGGTGGCGGCGCGCAACATCTTCCCGTCCAACATCCAGGGCCTGCCCACCTGGTTCGAGGTCCGCGTGACCGGCGAGGGCTACCTCGGCCGGCGCGGCGGCGTCGACATGATGGTGGCGATGAACCCGCAGACCTGGGACCGCGACCTCGCCGAGATCGAGCCCGGCGGCTACCTGTTCTACGATTCCACCAAGCCCATGCCGCCGGAGAAGTTCCGCGACGACATCACCGTGGTGGGCGTGCCGCTGACGGCGATGTGCAACGCCGCCTATACGCTCCCGCGCGAGCGCCAGCTGTTCAAGAATATCATCTATGTGGGCGCCCTTGCGGCCCTGCTGAACATCGAGATCGAGGTGCTCGAGACCCTGCTGGCCGAGCAGTTCAAAGGCAAGGACCGGCTGATCAGCGCCAATGTGGCGGCCCTGCACATGGGCCGCGACCATGTGGCTGAGCACCTGGCGCCCCTGGGACTGCGGGTGAAGCGCTCCGACGCGGTGGGCGAGCGGATCTTCGTAGAGGGCAACTACGCCTCGGCGCTGGGCGCAATCTACGGCGGGGCCACGGTCTGCGCCTGGTATCCGATCACGCCCTCGACCTCGCTGGCGGAGGCCTTCACCGGCTTCTGCGAGAAATACCGTACCGATCCGGAGACGGGTAAGGCGCGCTACGCCATCGTCCAGGCCGAGGACGAGATAGCCTCCATCGGCATGGTGGTGGGCGCCGGCTGGAACGGGGCGCGGGCCTTCACCTGCACGTCGGGGCCCGGCGTGTCGCTGATGACCGAGTTCATCGGCCTGTCCTACTTCGCCGAGATCCCGGCGGTGATCTTCGACGTGCAGCGCGGCGGGCCGTCCACCGGCATGCCCACGCGGACCCAGCAGTCGGACCTGTTCGCGGCGGCTTACGCGGGCCACGGTGACACCAAGCACGTGATGCTGCTGCCAGCCGATCCAGGCGAGTGCTTCACCATGGGGGCCCAGGCCTTCGACCTCTCCGACCGGCTGCAGACCACCATCTTCGTGATGCTGGACCTGGACATCGGCATGAACGAGTGGCTGACCGAGCCGTTCGCCTGGGACGACTCCAAGGCGCTCGATCGCGGCAAGGTGATGACCTACGAGGATCTGGAGGCTGGAAAGGAATTCGGCCGCTATCTCGAAGTGGACGGCGACGGCATCCCCTACCGCACCTATCCGGGCGTCCACCCGACCCGGGGCGGTTATTTCACCCGCGGCACCTCGCGCAATCCCTACGCCCGCTACAGCGAGGACGGCGCCGTCTATGTGGACAACATGCAGCGCCTGCTGCGCAAGTTCGACACCGCCAAGTCCATCGTCCCGCAGCCCGTCGCGCGCCCGGCCAAGCGGGCGACGCGGGAGGGCGTGATCTATTACGGCTCCACCACGCCAGCCATGCACGAGGCGCTGGAGGTGCTGGAGGCCGGCGGCCAGGACGTGGATGCGCTGAGGGTGCGGGCCTTTCCGTTCCCCGACAGTGTGTTCGAGTTCATCGCCGCCCATGACCGGGTGTTCGTGGTGGAACAGAACCGCGACGCCCAGCTGCGCAGCCTGCTGATCAACGAGGGCGAGGTCGATCCGGCCAAGCTGGCGCCAGTGCTCAACTACGACGGATCGCCGATCACCGCGCGGTTCATCGTCGGCGCCATCGAATCCCTCATCAACGCCTCCGTGCGGGAGGCCGCAGAATGACCTACATCACCAAGCCCCAGCTGCATCACCCCAAGCTCGTGGCCAACAGCCTGGGCTATACGCGGCGAGACTACGAGGGCTCGGTCTCGACCCTGTGCGCCGGCTGCGGCCACGATTCGATCTCGGCGGCGATCATCCAGGCCTGCTACGAGCTGGAGCTGCCTCCGCACCGGCTGGCCAAGCTCTCCGGCATCGGCTGCTCGTCGAAGACGCCGGACTACTTCCTGGGGGCTTCGCACGGCTTCAACACTGTCCACGGACGGATGCCCTCGGTGCTCACCGGCGCCAACCTGGCCAACCGCGACCTGATCTACTTGGGCGTCTCGGGCGACGGGGATAGCGCCTCCATCGGCTTCGGCCAGTTCGCCCATGCCATCCGCCGCGGCGTGAACATGCTCTACATCGTCGAGAACAACGGCGTGTACGGCCTCACCAAGGGCCAGTTCTCCGCCACCTCAGACAAGGGCTCGAAGTCCAAGAAGGGGGTGGTCAACCATGACTCCGGCATCGACCTGGTGAGCGTGGCCCTGCAGCTGGGCGCCACCTTCGTCGGCCGATCGTTCTCCGGCGACAAGGCCCAGCTGATCCCGCTGATCAAGGCGGGGCTGGCGCACCAGGGCGCGGCCTTCATCGACTGCGTGAGTCCCTGCGTGCAGTTCAACAACCACGTGGGCTCCACCAAGAGCTACGACTATGTGCGCGAGCACAACGAGGCGGTGAACCGCATGGACGTGATCGTCCCGCGCGACGAAATCCAGGTGGACTACGCCCCGGGCAAGACCGTGCCGGTGACCCAGCACGACGGCTCGATCCTGCAGCTGCACAAGCTGGCCGAGCACTACGACCCGTCCGACCGGGTCGGCGCCCAGGCCTACCTCGCCGAGCGCCAGACCTTGGGCGAGATCGTCACCGGCCTCCTGTTCCTCGACCCGGAGGCGCGCGACATGCACGCCCACCTGGACACCATCGATGCGCCGCTCAACACGCTCACCGAGCGCGAACTGACGCCGGGCGCCGCCGCGCTCGCCAAGTTGAACGCCAGCCTCCGCTGACCTCCATCGGCGGCGCCGCCGCCCGCGTCAGCTGTCGCCCCGGTCAGGTGTCGGGCGCGTCGCCGTGGAAGAGCGATTGCCCCAGCACAGAGGGGAGCATCGGCGCGGTGGGATCGGAATAGAAGAACGGGCCGTCGGTAGGCCACCGCGCGATCTGGGGCGACGGAGGCGGGGGTCGGCTAGCCTCTGCCCACGGATGACGCCTGAGACCAGGCGCGGACGTCAGGCCACGCCCTGCACCGACTGCGGCTCGATCTCGTAGATCACCCGCTGTTCGCCCGGCTGGCGGAACGGGTAGCTGTCCTGGCCCAGGTATTTCCTGGCCAGGAAGTCGATATGGGCGTCGGCACCCTCGTCGTGGATGCGGATCACCTGGCCGCGCACCTGGACATAGCGATAGGGATTGTCCGGATCGGTGATCGAAATGGCCACGGGCGAGCCCTCATGCATGTTGCGCGCCTTCACCCTGCCCTTGGCGGTGTTCACCAGCACCCTGCCATCCCGATAGTCGATCCACACCGGCGTCACCTGAGGGGCGCCGTCCGGCATCAAGGTGGCCAGGTGAGCGAACGCCTTCTTTTCCTGCAGCAGGTCCTGGTAGTCCTCGATCTTGGCCATTGTTCAGTCCCTCGAAATCGAACCGTAGATAGGCCCTCGAGACCCTCGGCGTAAGCGCGCGCGGATACTCAGGCGAGATCGCGGCTCAGCTCCGCGCGTGTCGCGGGGCTGAGCACCGCCAGGTGAGCGTAGCCCTCGTGGTCGCAGCCGACCATCAGGCTAGCGGCGGGGTCGCGGAACAGGCCCAGGTGGCGCTCGGCGAGCGGGAAACGCACGAAATGCACCGAAGCCGTCTTGCCGTCCTCCCGCGTCCGCTCCTGGTCGCCCTCGGGCGAGCCGGCGACCCGTTCGCCACCCACCTGCAGGAAGAACCTGTGCTCGACGCCACCCAGGCGGGCCAGGGCGCGTTCACGGCGCACCGGATCATCGATCTCCAGCATGATGGTCGCCACCAGTTCGCGCCCCTGCGGGATCAACGGATTGTAGGCGGCCAGTTCGTCCGGCACTTGGGCGGCGCCGCCCTTCTCGGTGAGCAGCATCTCCTGGACCTGGAAGAGCATGGTCTCGTAGCACTCGAAATAGACCGTGCAGAACGGCCCCAGCGCGATCCGCCGCAGCCGCTTGACCGGCAGCAGTTCCGCGCGCCGGTCCTTCCGCAACTTGGCGTACTCGGCGTCCGGGATGAGGTCGTCCGGGGTGATCTTGCGTAGGTCGGCGGGCATGGGTGGCGACCTCACAAGACGCCATAGGCGCGGGCGAGCACCTCGATGGGATGGCCCTGGCGGGGCTCGGTGTGGATCCTGGGCGCCGTCTCGGCCGACAACAGCTGGCCCAGGTGCTTGCAGGCCAGCGGGCAGTCGGAGCAAAGGTTGGCCTGGTCCTTCTGCGCCACCTGGCGGGCGGCCGGGCGGCCCACTTTGCGGGCAGTCGCATGGGTGGACTTCATCACCCCGAAGGTGCCACCGTGGCCGGAGCAACGCTCGACCAGCTCCACCTGGGTGTCGGGGATCAGCCGCAGCATCTCGGCCGACTTGGCGCCCATGTTCTGGGCCCGCGCGTGGCAGGCGTGATGCACCGTAACCCCGCCTTCCACCGGCGACAGTCCCTGCGCCAGGCCATGGGTCTTGGAGATATCGACCACATATTCGCAGATGTCCCGCGTCGCCGCCGCCAGCCGGCCGACGGCGTGGTTCTCCGGCAGCAGCAGCGGCCATTCGAACTTCATCATCAGCCCGCAAGAGGCGGTGAGCGCCACCACCTCGTAGCCCTGATCTATATAGGGGGCGAAGGCGTTGGCCACCCGCTCGGCCCGCCCGGCCACGTCCGCCAGGTCGCCGGCCTCCAGCTGCGGCATGCCGCAGCATTCCGGATAGAGCAGGCTCGCCTCGACGCCCTGTCTGGCCAGGACCCGCGCGGCCGCCACCGCCGTGTCCGGCTGGTTGTAGTCCACGAAACAGGTGGCGTAGAGCACCGCCTTGCGCTGGCCGAACGCCGGGCCCGCGGGGTCGGGCGGCACGGGGATCTTCAGCCGGTCCGTGGCGGTCTTCGAGTGGTACTTGGGCAACTCCGCCTCGGCGTCGATCTGCGCGATGGCCTCCAGCAGCTTGCGCAGCGGCGTGTTCTTGCGCGCCGTCGCCCAGTTGGCGATGCCCGCCACCGGCTTGGCCAGCTTGCCATTGCGATCGGTCTCGCCCAGCTGCTCGCGGATGAACTGCTTTTCGCCGGCGCGGCGCTTGGCGGCCCGGTAGCGCAGGATGATGTGCGGGATGTCGATGTCGAAGGGGTGCGGCGGGACGTAGGGGCACTTCGTCAGGAAGCACATGTCGCAGAGCGTGCAGGCCTCGTCGACCTTGGCGTACTGGGCCTTGGGGACGCTATCCAGTTCGCCCGTGGGGCTCTCGTCGATCATGTCGAAGAGCCTGGGGAAGCTGTCGCACAGGTTGAAACAGCGTCGGCAGGTGTGACAGACGTCGAACTGCCGCTCCAACTCGGCCTCGACCTTCGCCAGATCATAGTAGTCGTCGTCGCGCCAGGCGATGGGATGGCGGAAGGGCGCGTCGAGGCTGCCCTCACGTGGGGGTTCTTTGATGCTGTCGCTCACCTGAACCTGCCGGAGCTAAGGGTGCGGGCGGCAGACGATACCGCCGCCCGTGACCGTACGGCTAGTCGAGGCTGTCGAGCGCCTTCTGGAAGCGGCCGGCGTGGGACTTCTCAGCCTTGGCCAGGGTCTCGAACCAGTCGGCGATCTCGTCGAAGCCCTCGTCGCGGGCGGTGCGCGCCATGCCCGGGTACATGTCGGTGTACTCGTGGGTCTCGCCGGCGATGGAG
>CANJKG010000203.1 GCA_947474775.1 Caulobacteraceae bacterium
GCCGCGCAGGGGCAGGATCGCCTGGGTCTTGCGGTTGCGGGCCTGTTTGGCGGAACCGCCGGCCGAGTCGCCCTCCACCAGGAACAGCTCGGCGCCGTCGATGGCGCCGGCCGAACAGTCGGCGAGCTTGCCGGGCAGGCGCAGCTTGCGGGTGGCCGAGGCGCGGGCGACCTCGCGGTCCTTGCGGCGCTTCAGGCGCTCCTCGGCGCGCTCGACCACGAACTGAAGCAGGGCCGAGGCCGACTTGGGCTGGGCCGCCAGCCAGTGGTCGAAGGGGTCGCGCAGCGCGGTCTCCACCAGCCGCTGGGCGTCGATGGAGGACAGCCGCTCCTTGGTCTGGCCCTGGAACTCGGGGTTGGCCACGAAGACGCTGACCAGGGCGCCGGCCTGGGCGACCACGTCGTCGGCGGTGATCAGGGTCCCGCGCTTCTCGCCGGTGAGCTCGGCGTAGGCCTTCAGGCCGCGGCTGAGGGCGGCGCGCAGGCCCGCTTCGTGGGTGCCGCCCTCAGGGGTGGGGACGGTGTTGCAGTAGGACTGCAGGAAGCCGTCGGCCTCGCCGAAGCCGGCCGGCGTCCAGGTGACGGCCCATTCCACGCGGCCGGGCTCGCCCTTGCGCTCGTAGCGGCCGGCGAAGGGCTCAGGCGTGACGGTCTCGATGCCCTTGGCCCGCTCGGCCAGGAAGTCGGCCAGGCCGTTGGGGAAGCGGAAGGTGGCCTCGGCCGGGGTCTGGTCCTGGATGCGGGCGGGATCGCAGTTCCAGCGGATCTCGACGCCGCCGAACAGATAGGCCTTGGAGCGCGCCATCCGGTAGAGCCGGGCGGGCTTGAAGGCGACGCCCTCGCCGAAGATCACCGGGTCCGGCTGGAAGGCGATGGAGGTGCCGTGCTTGCGGGTGGGGCCTAGCTTTTCGATCCCGCCGATGGGCTTGCCGCGGGTGAAGGCCTGGCGCCACTCGAAGCCGTCCTTCCAGGCGGTGACCTCGACGCGCTCGGACAGGGCGTTGACCACGGAGATACCGACGCCGTGCAGGCCGCCTGAGGTCTCATAGGCCTTGCCGGAGAATTTACCGCCGGAGTGCAGGACGGTCATGATGACCTCCAGCGCCGACTTGCCCGGGTGCTTGGGGTGCGGGTCGACGGGGATGCCGCGACCGTCGTCGATGACGGTGAGCATGCCGTCGGCGTCGAGCCGCACGGTGATGACCTTGGCGTGGCCGGCCACGGCCTCGTCCATCGAGTTGTCGAGCACCTCGGCGAACAGGTGGTGCAGGGCCCGCTCGTCGGTGCCGCCGATGTACATGCCCGGCCGCTTGCGGACCGGCTCCAGGCCCTCGAGGACCTCGATGTCCTTGGCGGAGTAGCCGGAGGAGGATTTGGGGCCGGTGACGGCGGGGTCGGGGCGCGGCTCATGGCTTTCGGCCAGGGGCGAGACAGGCGCCGGGTTGAGGGCGTCGTCGAACAGGGAGGCCTGGGCCACTGAAGGCTGGGGCTGGGCGGCGGATTTGCTGGACATGACTACGCGACAGGGTGGGGCGATTCTGGGCGGCTCCGGTATCAATCGCCAGCCAGGCGATGGCAATCCGCCGCAGGCCAGGACACCAAGGAGTTCTTGCCGCGGGCCTGGATTGTGGCAGGTTTGCGGCGAACGACGTTCGGGCGACCTTCGAGGGGAGGCGACGCGGACGCGGGGAGAGTGTCGGGAGGGGGAAACCATGCCGAACGTGTCGGTATCCAAGACCTTGATTGCGCGTCTGCCGCTGGAGCTGGGGCAGGTGGTGGCGGCGCGGACGATCGCCGTGGGGGCGGTGATCGGGGTGGGAGCGCTCGCGGCCGCAGCCTTGCCTGAGGGGGCGTCGGCGTGGCTGCGGGCCTCCTGCTACCTGGCCCCGGCCAGCCTGGCCTTCACCGTGAGGTGGTGGCTGCGGCGGGGGGAGTGAGGGGGCTAGCGCTCGCCCACTCACTAACGCTCCCTCTCGTTTCACGGGGGGAAGGGGTCACTTCCTAGCCGCTAGTATGTCGTCGAGGCGGGGGACGGCGCCTGGGATGCGTTCGAGGCGGGGGTAGCGCAGGCCGCCGCGCCAGTCGAGGCGGACGGTGCGGAAGTGGTCGCCGGTCTTGACCAGGAGGTCGAGGGGCGCGCCGGCCTTGGCGACGGTGATCGCGTCCTTCAGGCGATCCAGGTCGTAGGCGACGCCGTTCACCGCCAGGAGCCGGCCGCCGACGGTCAGGCCCGCCTTGAAGGCCGGGCCATCCCACTGGACGGCGGTGAGGTCGCCTTCGCGGTCGAGGACGAAGCCCACGGAATAGGTGAAGTCGGACGCCTTGCGGCGGGTCTCGACGGCCTTGAAGTAGGCGGTGGGGGTGTCGGACCAGGCCAGGCGGTAGCCGCCGCGGGCCAGGCCGTTGAGGGGCGCCGGGCCGCCGACATCCTCGATACGGGTCTTCAGGAAGGTGGCCCAGTCGTGGGGCTGCACGGCGTTCAGGGCCGCGAGTACGTCTTCAAACGTGTAGGGAGCGGGCGTGCGGTCGCCCTCGGCGCCAGCACCGAAGAAGGCGCGGGCCAAGTCGTCCAGGGAGCGTTTGCCGCCGGACTTCTCGCGGATCAGGGTGTCGACGTCGAGCCAGATGAGCTGGCCCTCGGAATAGTAGTCCTCGCTGCGCTGCCAGGTCGCCCAGCCCAGTGGCTTTCGGGCGGCGATGACCGGGTCCTGGGTGGTGTCGGCGAGGTTGCGCCACAGGCGGCCGACGCGGGCCTCGTAGGCGGCGGCGGTGAGCGCCAGGGCGTCCATCGCCTCGGCGCGGGTGAGCAGGCCCGAGCGGGCGCCCAGGACATGGCCCCAGTACTGGGTCTGGCCCTCATAGACCCAGAGCAGGGAAGTGCGCATGGGCGTGGAGAAGTCGGGGGTCCAGAGCTCGGCGGGGCGGCGGTGCTTGCCGTTCCAGGAATGGACGTATTCGTGGGGCAGGAGGTCGCGCACCGGCGCCGCGTCGTTCCAGGCGACGAAGTAGTAGGGGACGGTGGCGTTCTCGCTGGAGCGGTGGTGTTCCAGGCCGATGCCGCCCATGCGTTGGGTAAGCGCCAGCAGGAAGTCGTAGCGGTCGAAGGGGCGGACGCCGAACAGCCGGTCGGCCTGGCGCACGAGGCTGCGATGGGCCTCCAGCTCGGCGGCGGTGGCGTCGAGGGCGGCGGGCTCGTCGGCGAAGATATTGAGCCGCACCGGGGAGCGGCCGGCGGGGTCTAGGTCCACCTGCTTGTGGTGGCGGCCGGCGAACATGGGGGAGTCGGCGAGGGTCTCGAAGTCGACGGGCTTGAACCGCACCCATCCGGCGTCCGTGGCGGCGACGTCCAGGGCCACGCCAAAGGCCCAGCCGGCGGGGAGTTTCACCGCCGGCTCGACGGTGATGCGGCGGGTGAAATGGCCGGCGGGATAGAGGGCCACGGACCACCACTGGAGGTTCAGCATCTCCGGGGTCATCACCACCCGGCCCTGGTCGGCGGCGGTGGCGGAGAGGAACTGGAACGCGACCTGCAGCTCGGTGACGCCGGCCGGGACGTCCAGGTGGAAGGCGTAGACGTCGACCGGATCGCGGGTCCAGGGGATGGGCCTGCCCGCGCCTGTGACCACCAGGCCGGCCAGCTTCTCGACCTGGCCGCGAGGGGCGTGGTGGCCGGGGAGCCAGGCGGGATAGAGCAGGCTGAGGCGGCCGGCCTGGGCGATCGGAATAGTCTGGCGGACGCGGAAGATGCGCCGGTCCAGATCGGTGGCGTCCACCTCCAGACGGTTGACGCCAGGGTAGGCGACGTCGCGGGACGCTGGCAAGGCGGGCGGCTGGGGAACCGGCTGGGGGCCCGCGGAAGGCTGGGCGGCGAGCGGGCCGGCGGCGAGCCAGGCCAGAGTGAGGCTGCCGAGGGCGGCGAGGAGCAGGGCCTTCAAGGTGAGGGGAACTCCACGCGGGCGGTCGGTGGTGGATTTATGGCCGGATGCGGAGGAAGCTCAACCGGGAAGGTCTTCCGGCCAGAGCTGCGCGCCGTGCAGAACGCGCAGAATACGGACTGTTTCGGCACTCACCCGATAGGCCACGATGCAGGATGTGCGGCCGACTACGAGTTCCCGAGTGCCCTCCACCCGGCCGGGGCGTCCGCTGTCCGGAAAATCAATCAGCCGGGCGACGGCGGCGGCTATGCGCCCGTCCACCGCCGCCGCGGCTTTGGCGTCGTCGGCCTCAATGTGATCGTAGATCGCCCGCCGATCTTCAAGGGCGTACTGCGCCCAGACGAGCTTCACGCCGGTCTCACCCAGCGCTGGCGCCACGGCGCCGGGCGAACTCGACCTCAACGTTTTCATGGGCCACATCGGGCCGGATATCGTCCAGGGCCTCGCGGACCTTGACGCGAAACCAAGCGTCGTAGGCTTGCCTGTCGGCGATCAGCTCAAAAGGCAGTGCGCCTTCCCGAGCGGTGCGAGTCAGCAGGATTCGCACGGCGTCGGAGACGGTCATCCCGAGCTTTTCCAGAACTGCGGCGGCCTCAGCCTTTACGGCCGGATCGATGCGGGCCTGGACCAAATCACTGGCGGCCATGAGAGTGGCTCCTTCAAGGCTGATGTAATGCAGTTGCATGACGAGCGCTAGTCTTGTGCCACCTCTCTCAGGTTCGCCCTTTGGGACGCGGAATGGTGGCATCGAGCAACGCCCAAATACCCGCGCACAGACCACCATAAAGCCCACCGAGGGCCCATTCTCCCGCCGATCCCGATGGTAACGCGAGTATCGCGCTCCCCAGAAGCAAAGCGAAGACTCCAACCAAAAGATAGGCAAAACCACTAACCCAGCCCGCCTGCACCAGCATCCCATGAGAAGTGGCAATGACAGCGGTTCCCAGGACTGCGAATGGCAGGGTTACAACAGCAAAGCGGTCTAGCTCATCAAACTGGATTAGCGTTGCGACCGCCGCTCCCATAACCGCAGCCAGCAAGATCAACGCGATACTGCGGAAAAACGGTAGCAGCGGCATCTGACCTCCACGGCCAAGGTTCGAACTCTACCTGTACCGTTCTGTGGTTCCAGACAGCAGCTTCGGCCCATGTGAAAAGGGCCCGGAACGGTGTTCCGGGCCCGATCCAATCGCCTTAAATAGGTCAGGCTAGCACTTGAAGTACATGTCGAATTCCACCGGGTGGGGGTGGAGCTGGAGGCGCATGACCTCTTCCATCTTCAGCTCGATGTAGCTGTCGATGAAGTCGTCGTCCATGACCCCGCCGGCCTTCAGGAAGGCGCGGTCCTTGTCGAGGCTCTCGAGGGCCTCGCGGAGCGAGCCGCAGACCTCGGGGATCTTCTTCTGCTCGCGCGGCGGCAGGTCGTAGAGGTTCTTGTCGGCCGGGCCGCCCGGGTCGATCTGGTTCATGATGCCATCGAGGCCGGCCATGAGCATGGCGGTGAAGCCCAGGTAGGGGTTGCCCATGGGGTCCGGGAAACGGACCTCGATGCGCTTGCCCTTGGGGCTGTCCACGTGGGGGATGCGGATGGAGGCCGAGCGGTTGCGGGCCGAATAGGCCAGCTTCACCGGGGCTTCGTAGCCGGGCACCAGGCGCTTGTAGGA
>CANJKG010000204.1 GCA_947474775.1 Caulobacteraceae bacterium
CTTGGCGACCGCCTTGTCGACGCCGCGCTTCAGGTCCATCGGGTTCATTCCGGCGGCCACCGACTTCAGGCCTTCGACGACGATGGCCTGGGCCAGCACCGTGGCCGTGGTGGTGCCGTCGCCGGCCTTGTCGTTGGTCTTGGAGGCGACTTCACGGATCAGCTGGGCGCCGAGGTTCTCGAAACGATCCGAGAGCTCGATTTCCTTGGCCACCGTCACGCCGTCCTTGGTGGAGCGCGGGGCGCCGAAGGACTTCTCGATGACGACGTTGCGGCCCTTGGGACCGAGGGTCACCTTGACCGCATTGGCCAGGATGTTGACGCCGCGCAGCATACGGTCGCGGGCGTCGGAGGCGAAATAAACGTCTTTCGCAGCCATGTGAGTGTCTCTTTTTCTAAAAAATGGGGGGGATCAGGACGGCTGCGCGCTTAGGCGAGCACGCCCAGGATGTCGCTTTCCTTCATGATCAGCAGGTCCTGGCCGTCGAGCTTGACCTCGCTGCCGGACCACTTGCCGAACAGGATGCGGTCGCCCGGCTTGACGTCCAGCGGCTGGACCTTGCCGCTATCGTCGCGGGCGCCGGGGCCGACGGAGATGACCTCGCCTTCCTGCGGCTTTTCCTTAGCGGTGTCGGGAATGATGATCCCGCCCTTGGTTTTTTCCTCTTCCTCGACGCGCTTGACGAGGACGCGATCTCCCAGGGGACGAAACGCCATGTTTGCTCTCTCTTCTTCCGTTCGGGACGGTTGGATGGTGACGCCGCAGGCGCTCCGGACGCGACTGTTAGCAGTCGCAGCCCTTGAGTGCTAACGGCGATCGGGAAGTAGGAAGGTCAGAGCCGAGAGTCAAGGCGATGAGGCCGGCAATCCCCTCTCCCCCGCGCAGCGGGAGGGAGAGGGGAGGGAGAGAGCAAGCGCGGATGTGGGTTCTAACCCCGCCGCTCCGCCCGGATCTTCGCCTGCAGGTCGCCGTACTTGGCCAGCTCCATGCGCGCGATGGTGCGCGAATGGACCTCGTCAGGACCGTCGGCCAGGCGCAGGCCGCGCTGGTAGGCCCAGGCCGCCGAAAGGCCGAAATCGGGGCCCACGCCGCCGGCGCCATGGGCCTGGACGGCGTCGTCGATGACCCGCAGCGCCATGCTGGGGGCCTGGACCTTGATCATGGCGATCTCGGCGCGGGCCGACTTATTGCCAGCCTTGTCCATCATGTCGGCGGCCTTGAAACAGAGCAGCCGGGTCATGTCGATGTCGATGCGGGCCCGCGCGATCCGCTCCTCCCAGACCGAGTGCTCGGAGACGTATTTCCCGAAGGCCTTACGGCTCATCAGGCGCTGGCACATCTTCTCCAGGGCCACCTCCGCCGAGCCGATGGTGCGCATGCAGTGGTGGATGCGGCCCGGCCCCAGCCGGCCCTGGGCGATCTCGAAGCCGCGGCCCTCGCCCAGCAGCAGGGCCTCCTCGACGGGCACACGCACGTTCTCCAGCACCACCTCGAAGTGGCCGTGCGGGGCGTCGTCGTAACCGTAGACGCTGAGCGGCCGGACCTTGGTGATCCCTGGCGCGTCCAGCGGCACCAGGACCTGGCTCTGCTGCTGGTGGCTGGGGGCGGACGTATCGGTCTTGCCCATGACGATGGCCACCTTGCAGCGCGGGTCGCCGACCCCCGACGACCACCACTTGCGGCCGTTGATCACGTAGTGGTCGCCGTCGCGGGCGATCCGGGTCTCGATGTTGGTGGCGTCGGAGGAGGCCACCGCCGGCTCGGTCATCAGGAAGGCGGAGCGGATCTCGCCGTTCATCAAAGGCCGCAGCCAGCGCTCCTTCTGCTCGCGGGAGCCGTAGCGGTTCAGCACCTCCATGTTGCCGGTGTCAGGCGCCGAGCAGTTGAACACCTCGGAGGCGAAGCGCACCCGCCCCATGAGTTCGGCCACGGGGGCGTATTCCAGGTTGGTGAGTTCCAGGCCTTCGAACTCGAAGGTGTCGTCCACCGGCGGCACGCCGGAATGCGGCGGCGAGAACATGTTCCACAGGCCCGCCTCCTTCGCCTTGGCCTTCAACTCCTCAAGGATCGGGATGACCTTCCAGCGCTCGCCGTTGCGCTCCTGCTCGTCGAAGACCGGCTCGGCCGGATAGACATGCTCCTCCATGAAGCGGGAGACGCGCCCGACGATCTCCTTCTGGCGCGGTGTGAAGTCGAAATCCATGGTGTTACTCCCGGTCTTCAAACATTTGTTTGAAACTGGCACGCCGTGGCGGCCGGGGCAACGGCCCGAGCTTAGGCCGCCTCGCCGAACTGCAGGGAAGCGAGGCGGGCGTAGAGGCCGTTTCGGGCCACCAGTTCGCCGTGGGAGCCTTCCTCGACCACCCGGCCCTCGTCCATCACCACGATGCGGTCGGCCTTGAGCACGGTGGCCAGGCGGTGGGCGATCACCAGGGTGGTGTGGCCGGTCATGGCTTCGTCCAGGGCGCGCTGGACCATGCGCTCGTTCTCTGCGTCCAGCGCGCTGGTGGCTTCGTCCAGCAGCAACAACGGCGCCTCACGGATCAGGGCCCGCGCGATCGCCAACCGCTGGCGCTGACCCCCGGATAGACTGCGGGCGCGCTCCCCCACCGGGGTGTCCAGCCCCTGCGGCAGGGCGTCGAGGAAGGTCTCCGCCTGGGCCGCGCGCAGGGCGTCGCGCACCTCGCGGGGGCTGGCGTCCTGGCGGCCGAAGCGGACGTTGTCCAGGGCCGAGCCGGAGAACAGCGGCGAGTCCTGGGCCACCAGGGCCATGCGGGCCCGCACCTCCGCCGGATCAGCCTCGCGCAGGTCGACCCCGTCCAGCCGCACCACGCCGGCCTGCGGGTCGTAGAAGCGCAGCAGCAGGCGCAGGACCGTGCTCTTGCCCGCGCCGGAGGGACCCACCAGCGCCACCCGCTCGCCCGCGCGAACCTGCAGATTGAAGCCCCTGAGCGCCGGCAGCTCCGGCCGCCCGGGATAGGCGAAGGTCACGCCTTCGAAGGCCACCTCGCCGCGCGCCGGCCTGGGCAGCGGACGCGGATTGGCCGGGGCGGAGATGGTCGGCCTGGCGTCCAGCAGGCCCGCGATCCGCTCCATGGCGCCGGCCGCCTTCTGCACGTCGCCCCAGACCTCGCCCAGGGCGCCGGTGGAGCTGCCCGCGGTCACTGACAGGAAGGCGAACTGGAAGATGGCTCCCCAGGTCAGGTCGCCGCGCAGGCCGGCGCGCACCGCCAGCCAGAACACGCCGACGACGCCGCAGAACACCAGGCCGATGACCAGGCCGGTCATCAGCGACCTGGCCCGCATCCGCCGCAGCGACAGGGCGAAGGCCTGCTCCACCGCCTCGCCGAAACGGTCGGCGGCGGCGGCCTCGCGACCGAAGGCCTGCACTGTCTCCAGGGCGTCCAACGACTCCCCGGCCGAGCCCACGGCGGAGGCGAACCGGTCCTGGCTGAAGGTGGTGAGCTTGCGCACGCGGCGGCCCAGCAGGATGATGGGCGCCAGCACCACCGGCATGATCAGCAGCACCAGGCCGGTCAGATGCGGACTGACCCACATCAGGAAGGCCAGGGCGCCCAGCAGGGTCAGCAGGTTGCGCAGGGCATAGGAGACCGAGGTCGCCAGCAGGGTCTCGACGATCTGGATGTCGGTGGTCAGGCGCGACAGCACCTCGCCGGTTCGGATCTTCAGGAAGAAGGACGCGTCCAGGGTCAGGATGTGGGCGTAGACGGCCTTGCGAAGGTCGGCCACCACCCGCTCGCCAAGCTTGGTGACGAAGAAGTAGCGGAGCGCGCTGGCCACCGCGAGGCCCACCGCCACCGCGCCAAGGAGCAGGAACCAGGGCGTCACGGTGGCCGGCGTCGCCGTGCGGCCCGCTTCGCCGGTGAGGTTGTCCACCAGCAGCCTGAGCGCACAGGATAGTCCCAGGGTTGCCGAGGTCGCCGCCACCAGGAACACCAGCGCCAGGAAGGCATGGCCCTTGTGACGCACGGCGAACGGCAGGAGCCGGCGCAGCGCGCCGACATTGCGGCTGCGCTCGCGCCTGGCGCCGGCTTCCCGAAGGCTCTTGGCCAGATCGGCCCCGACGCTCGGCCGGCCCTGGGCCGCCTCGGGGGTCGCCTCAGGCGCCGCGTCGCTCATAGGTTGTTCGCACCTTGCAATTCGGCCCGGGTTTCCTGTATAGGCCCGGCTTCCTTGAAGGCCGCCCTCGTGGCGGCCGTCTGATTTTGGCCGCTCCTTTACGTCAGGCGCCGACGCGATGAAACAAGACACTCACCCCGACTACCATTTCATCACCGTAGTGATGGTGGACGGCACCACCTACCAGACGCGCTCCACCTACGGGAAGGAAGGCGCGACCCTGAACCTGGATATCGACCCGAAGACGCACCCGGCGTGGACCGGCGGCAACCAGCACCTGCTGGACCGTGGCGGCCGCGTCTCGCGCTTCAATGCCAAGTTCGGCGGGTTTACGAGGAAGTGAGCGCCTAGCGACTCATCCCGGCGAAAGCCGGGATCCAAGCCGCTTGCCCAAAACAAGAACCCCGCGGATCGCTCCGCGGGGTTTTGCTCATCTGGGCCGCGAGGCCTACCCCCCGAACGCGTTCTTCAGCCGGTCATGCTGGGACAGCACGGGATGTGGAACCTCCTCGACCCCGACTTCCACATACATGCGCTGGTCGAGGTGGCGCACGCGGCCGTAGAGGCGATCGGCGCGGTCAAGCAGCCCGGTCAGGGCAGCTGGCAGGTCGCGTTCCAGGGGGGCATAGTTGGAAGACGCCTCGCCCGCGCCGAGACGGTAGCGATCCTCGCAGGCCGCTCCAGGCGACATCGCGCCTTCGCGCACGGCCCGCTGCACCAGGAGCCACGAGGCCACCTGCATCAGGCGCGTGGTGAGGCGCATGCTGGCGCCCGCATAGGCCAGCGCGCCCTTGCGGGTCAGAATCTTGGCCTCCTGGCGGCCGGCGCCGTCCAGATAGGCGGCGGTCTCCTCCACCAGTTCCATGCCTTCCTGGAAGGTGCGTGCGAACAGCTCGGAACGCGCGAAATCGGCGATGACCTCGGCGCGCCACAACGGGGTGGCTTGAGTGTCGATCATAGGTTCGTACGCCCCCTGGAATTCGTCCCACCGCCGGACGCCGACGGCATGGTTAGTCACCTGTTGCAACCAGTGTGCCATCGTGAGACGGCCCGGGTGCGGCTATTGGGCGCGGCTGGAAAACAGCGCGTCCGCGGCCGCCCTGCCGGCCGCCTTGCGATCGATCTGCGCCTGTACGCGGGCAACCTCAGCGCGCAGCACCTCGATCCGTTCCTCCAGCTCGGAGATCCCGAAGAGCTCCAGGTCCTCGCGCACCGCTTCCGTCAGGCGCTGGCCCCGGCCTAATCGGGTTTCAACAGGTTCTTCCATCGCTCCGGCCAGCCTCCCTTTCGCGCGCCCCCATGCGGCGCTATCCAACTCCCCATGGCGCGCAAGCGCAAGGCCGAGGGGAAGGCGCCTATGAGCGAACTGGGGATGACCGCCATCGAGGTTGTGGGCGGCAAGGGGGCGGCTGAAGCCCTCAAGGCCACGAACATCCCC
>CANJKG010000205.1 GCA_947474775.1 Caulobacteraceae bacterium
AGAGCGGTGTTCCGAGGCGCATGACATCCACCTGTCGTCATGGCCGGGCTTGTCCCGGCCACCCATGATCTCCGCGCCGGCGGGTTATGCGCCGGTCATGCCAACTCCGATCTTCTGTGTTCATGGATGGCCGGGACAAGCCCGGCCATGACGAAACAGAAAATGCGAGGTTCTACAGCTTCGCCTTCGCCGCCGCCGCCACGGCCTCCGCGGTGATGCCGAAGTGCTTGTAGAGGACCTCGGCCGGGGCGCTGGCGCCGAAGCCGGTCATGCCGACGAAGGCGCCGTCCGCGCCGATGAAGCGGTCCCAGCCCTGGCGGACGCCGGCCTCCACGGCCACGCGGACCTCGGTCTCGCCGATGACCTGGGCCTGGTAATCCGCCGGCTGGGCGTCGAACAGTTCCCAGCACGGCGTCGAGACCACGCGGGCGCCGATCCCCTGCGCTTCCAGCAGGTCACGGGCGGCCATGGCGACGGAGACCTCGGTGCCGGAAGCAAAGATGGTCACCTGGGCCGGATGGCCGGCGCCGGCCAGCTGATAGGCGCCGCGGGCGGAGAGGTTCTCGCCGGCCGACGTGGTGCGCACCGCCGGGACCTTCTGGCGCGACAGGGCCATCACCGAGGGCGCGGTCTTGCAGTCCACTGCCAGTTTCCAGCACTCGGCCGCCTCCACCGCGTCGGCGGGACGGAAGACGTTGAGGTTGGGGATGGCCCGCAAGGACGCCACATGCTCGACCGGCTGGTGGGTGGGGCCGTCCTCGCCGACGCCGATGGAATCGTGGGTCATCACATGGATCACCCGGGCGCCCATCAGCGCGCCCAGGCGGATCGCCGGGCGGTTGTAATCGGAGAAGACCAGGAAGGTGCCGGAATAGGGGATCACGCCACCATGCAGCGCCATGCCGTTCATGGCCGCCGCCATGCCGAACTCGCGCACGCCATAGTGGACGTAGCGGCCGGCGTAGTCCGGGGCGTCGAAGCGGGCCATGCCCTTGACGATGGTGTTGTTGGAGCCGGTGAGGTCGGCTGAGCCTCCCACCATCTCGGCCACCTTGGGGACCAGCTTCTCCAGCGCATTGCCGGAATGCTGGCGGGTGGCCAGCGCGGGCTTGGCGGCCTCGGCCTCGGCGATCAGGGCGTCGACGTCGGCGAAGGCGCCGGCCGGCAGGTCGCCGGCGATGGCGCGCTCGAACTCGGCCTTCAGCGGCGAGGCGGCCAGCCGGGCGGCCCAGGCCTTGCGGACCTTGGCGCCCTTGCGGCCTGCGGCGCGCCAGGGGCGGACCACCTCTTCCGGCACGGTGAAGGGCGCATGACTCCAGCCCATGGCGGTGCGGGCGTCGGCGATCTCGTCGTCGAACAGGGAATAGCCGTGGCTGTGGGGGTCGCCTTCCTTGCGCCCGGCGCCCTTCGAAATCTTGGTCCTGCAGGCGATCATCGTGGGTCGGTCCTGCCGGGTCGCCCAGCGCAGGGCGGCGGCGATCCTGCCGTGGTCGTGACCGTCCACCGCCTTCACCGCCCAGCCGGCGGCCTTGAACCGGGCCATCTGGTCGCCGGTCTCTGCGATGGTCGCCTCTCCATCGATGGTCGTGTTGTTGTCGTCGAACAACACGGTGAGCTTCGACAGCTTGAACCGCCCTGCCAGGCTGATCGCCTCGTGGCTGACGCCCTCCATCAGGCAGCCGTCGCCGGCCACCACCCAGGTGCGGTGATCCACCAGGTCGTCGCCGAAGCGGGCGGCCACGTGCCGCTCGGCCATCGCCATGCCCACGGCGGTGGCCAGCCCCTGCCCCAGCGGGCCGGTGGTGGTCTCGACGCCAGGCGTATGGCCGTATTCCGGGTGACCCGGGGTGTTGGAGCCCAGCTGCCGGAAGTTCCTGATCTGCTCCATGGTCACCGCCTTCACCCCGGCGAGGTGGAGCAGGGCGTAGAGCAGCATCGAGCCGTGGCCGGCGGACAGCACGAAGCGGTCGCGGTCGGCCCAGTCGGTGGCGCCTGCGTCGTACTTGAGGAACTTCGTGAACAGCACCGTGGCCACGTCGGCCATGCCCATGGGCATGCCCTGGTGGCCGGATTTCGCCGCATGGACAGCGTCCATCGAGAGCACGCGGATGGCGTCGGCCATGGTCTTGAGAGGCGCTGGCATCGGTCCTTCGAGTCGTAAACGGATGGTTGGCGGCGGCGTCGCATGAGCGCGCGCGAGGGTCAAGGAAAGCGGCGCTTCGCAAGTGGGCCGACGCAGGGCAAGATGGCGCATCCCAACCTCTTCAGGAGAGTCGGCGATGAGCGGGGACAGCGCCCTGGACCTGGCGGCCAAGCGACTGGAACGGGCTGTGATGGTCCTGGAGCAGCGCCTCACAGAGCGCGTGGCGAAGGCGGGCGCCGATGTGGGCGGCCTGTTCGACCAGGACCGCTCCAACCTCGCCGCCGAGCTGGACCAGGCCCGGGCCCGCGAGCGGGAGCTCGAGGCGGCCGGCGCCGAGGCCTCCCAGGCGCTCGGCCGCGCCATCGAGGAAATCCGCCAGGCCCTCAACGGCCGGGCCCCGGAGCACTGAACAGATGGCCCAGATCAACATCGAGGTGAACGGCCGCCCCTATGCGGTGGGCTGCCAGGACGGCCAGGAGGCCCACCTGATGGAGCTGGCCCGGCTGTTCGACGGCCAGGTGCGCCAGGTGAGCCAGGACATGGGCCAGCTGGGCGACACACGCCTGTTCCTGATGGGCGCCCTGCTGCTGGCCGACGAACTGACCGACACCCGCGCCAAGCTGTCCGCCGCCCAGGCCGAGATCGGCCGCGCCGACGCCGAACGCGAACGGCTGGAAGGCCGCGCCATCGCCGCCCTCGAAGGCGCCGCGCGGCGGATCGAGCGGCTGGCGAGCGAGTAGCCTTTCCTTCCCGTGAACGGGGGAGGCAAGGGCCTCATTGAGAAACCGCCCCTGAAGCCCTATCTTCATCCACGGCGGGTCTGCTGCGGCCCTCGTCGAAGGCGACATATTCCAGCGACCTTAATTCACCTCTAGGGAGCTGTCCCTGGCCGGGATCGTGGTCCCGGGCACACGGCGCCCACCTGTCACTAGCAGGTCGAGGGAATGAAACAGTCCTTCACGGTCCTCGCGGCGCCGCCACCCTTCCTGTATGAGCGGCCTGGTGGCTACACCCCCCGACAAACCCGCCTTCCGGGCGCGCCTGCGCGCGCTGCGCCGCCAGCTGGCCGCCCGGAATCCCGACGCCGCCGAGCAGGCCGCCGCCGTCCTGCCGCTGGAGAAGATGCCGGCCTTCGCCTGCGTATCGGGCTACCGCGCCCTGGGCGCCGAGCTCGATCCCCTGCCGATCTGCCGGCGCCTCAAGGCCACCGGCGCCCACTTCGCCCTGCCCGTGGCTCTGGGCCGCCAGTCGCCGCTGGAGTTCCGCGCCTGGGAGGAAGGCGATCCGCTGGTCGATGACGCGCTCGGCGTGCCCGCGCCCGGCCCCTCGGCCAGGGTGCTGCACCCGGACGTGGTGATCACCCCCCTGCTGGCCTTCGACCGGCGCGGCGGCCGCCTCGGCCAGGGCGGCGGCCATTACGACCGCTCGATCGCGAACCTGCGGGCGCTTAAGCCGGTTTTCGTCCTGGGCCTGGCCTACGCCGGCCAGGAACTGCCGGGGATTCCCATGGAGCCGCATGACCAGCGACTGGACGCCATCCTCACCGAAACCGGCTATATCGAGGTCGGATAGGATGAGTTCATGCGGATAGCCTTCTTTGGTGACGTGGTCGGCCGGTCGGGCCGCGAGGGCCTGGCCGAGCACCTGCCGGCCCTGCGCCGGCGCCTGGGCCTGGAGTTCGTGGCGGTCAACGCCGAGAACGCCGCAGCCGGCTTCGGCATCACCGAGAGCACGGCCCGCGAGCTGTTCGACGCCGGCGCCGACTGCCTGACGCTGGGCAACCACGCCTGGGACCAGAAGGAGGCGCTCACCTACATCGTGCGCGAGCCGCGGTTGATCCGTCCACTGAACTATCCCGCCATGTCCCAGGCCCCCGGCCGCGGCGCCCAGCTGTTCGAGACCCAGACCGGGCGCCGGGTGCTGGTGATCAATCTGCTGGGCCGCGTGTTCATGGATAGCCTGGACGATCCCTTCGCGGCCGTGGACCGCGAGCTGGAGGCGTGCCCCTTAGGGATGGCCGCCGACGCGGTGATCGTCGACATGCACGCCGAGGCCACCTCCGAGAAGATGGCCATGGGCCACTTCTGCGACGCCCGCGCGAGCCTTGTCGTGGGCACCCACAGCCACGTTCCCACCGCCGACTGCCAGGTGCTGCCGGGCGGGACCGCCTACCAGACCGACGCCGGCGCCTGCGCCGACTACGACAGCGTCATCGGCAACCAGAAGGACGAGCCCCTGCGCCGCTTCACCACCCGGATCTCCGGCGGCCGCTACCGGCCCGCCGAGGGCCCGGCCACGGTCTGCGGCCTCTACCTGGAGACCGACGACGCCACCGGCCTGGCGCGGCGGATCGAGCCGATCCGGATCGGCGGTAGGCTATCGCAGACGATCCCGGCGGTGGAGCTGGTCGCCGGCTGAGCGGTTGCGCATCGGGCGCGCAGGTCGTCCTATGCCGCGAGATCCACGGGAGGCGATGACATGCTGGCCAGGTTCATCGTGCGCGCGATCTTCGCGGCCCTGGGCCTGTGGCTGGCCTCGAGGATCGTGCCGGGCGTCGACATCGACGACACCACCACCCTGATCCTGTCGGCGATCCTGCTGGGGTTGGTCAACGCCTTCGTGCGGCCGGTGGTGTTCCTGCTCACCCTGCCGCTGACCATCGTCACCCTGGGCCTTTTCCTGCTGGTGGTGAACGCGGCGATGATCGGGCTGGTGGCCATGGTGTTCCGCGGTTTCGTGGTCGACGGCCTGGTGGCGGGGATCCTGGCGGCCGTCGTCACCGGCGTGATCAGCTGGGTGGGCCACATGCTGATGCGCGAGCCGAGGAGATGAGGCTCGCGCGCGAGGATCGGGCGACGGCTGTCTACGCCAAACCAAGGTGTTAGGGCCGCCTGACGCCCCCTCCATCACCCGCGCGTCCCCATAGAAAAAGGGCGGGCCCCTGCGGACCCGCCCCCAATCTTTCGAACAGCTGGTCGTCGTGGACTAGAAGTCCATGTCGCCCATGCCGCCCATGCCGCCGCCGGGCATGCCGCCGCCGCCGCCCGCGCTGGCCTTCTTGGGGGCCTCGACGATGGCGGCTTCGGTGGTGATCATCAGGCCGGCGACCGAGGCCGCGTCCTGCAGGGCGGTGCGGACCACCTTGGCCGGGTCGATGACGCCGGCCTGGACCATGTCCACATACTCTTCGGTCTGGGCGTTGAAGCCGAAGGTGGCGGAGCTATTCTCCAGCACCTTGCCGACCACGATGGAGCCTTCGACGCCGGCGTTCTCGGCGATCTGGCGGATCGGGGCCTGCAGCGCGCGGCGCACGATGGCGACGCCGGCTTCCTGGTCGTCATTGTCGCCCTTGAAGCCGTCCAGGACCTTGGAGGCCTTCAGCAGGCAGACGCCGCCGCCGGGGACGATGCCTTCTTCCACGGCCGCGCGGGTCGC
>CANJKG010000206.1 GCA_947474775.1 Caulobacteraceae bacterium
GGCGTTCGTCTGCGCGGGCCTGTTCTTCGCCCTGGCGCTTTCCCGCCCCGCGAAGCGCGCAACCAAGCAACTGGCGCCCAGCCAAGCCACCTGAAGTCCGGAGCCCCCCAGCGTGTCGAAGTTGCTGATCGGATCGTGGCGCCTGATCTGGGCCATGCAGTCCCAGGACGGCGTGAAGACCCACCATCGCGGCGAGAACCCGGTCGGCCAGATCATCTACTCGCCGGACGGGCGGATGTCGGCCACCATCATGGATCCCAGCTGGGCGACCAACGAGGACCAGATGCTGAAGGGCCCGGAGATCTTCATGGCCTACGCCGGGCCGTACACCCTGGAGGGCGACCTGGTGCGCCACCACGTGGAAATCTGCTCCTGGCCGAAGGTGATCGGCAAGGTGCTGGAGCGCCGCTTCGAGATGTGCGGCAACGATGAGGTCTTCCTGCGCAGCATCCCGATCACCAGCAAGTCGGGCAAGACCTACCAGCAGGAGCTGCTCTGGCGGCGGTTCGGCAAATAGCCGGGGGCGGTCCTAGAGCACGATGAGGTCAGGCGGAATCGCCTGTCCTCTGAATCGTGCTCTAAATTCAAAGTGCAGACCCTGATGAGTTCAGATCGGTTCGATCTGAACTCATCAGGGTCTAGCCGCCGGTGAAGTTGGGCGGCCGCTTCTCCACGAACGCCCGCATGGCCTCGCTGCGGTCGGCGGTGTTGAACAGCAGCAGGTGGCGCAGGGTTTCGGTGGCGGTGTAGCTGGCGAAGTCGACCTTCTCCGCCTCCAGGAAATTGGCCTTGATGCCCGCGAGCGCCAGCGGGGCGGCGTTGGCCAGCCGCTGGACCATCTCCTGCACTTTCCCGTCGAATTCCTCAGGTGCGAAGAGCCGCTGGGTCAGGCCCATGTCGAAGGCTTCCTGGGCGTCGAACCGACGGGGGAACAGGTAGAGATCGCGCGCCTTGGCCCCGCCGACGATGCGCGACAGCGACCAGGGCCCGCCCATGTCGCCGGCCACGCCCACGTCCAGGAAGGCGGTGTTGAAGCGCGCCGTGGTGTCGCTGACCCGGAAGTCGCACCCGCAGGCCCAGCCGAGGCCCGCGCCGGCGCAGGCGCCGCGGATCGCGGCGATGGTCACCGCCGGCATGTTGTGCAGCAGGAGGGAGACGCTGTAGCGGCGCGTATCCCTGGCGAAGGGATCGCGCTTGCGATCCTTGTCCGACACGTCCTTGTCGTCAGGGTGCATGTCGAAGCCGGCGCAGAAGTCGTTTCCCGCCCCGCGCACGACGAGGACGCCGAGGCTGGAGTCCTGGGCGAGCGCCGCGATCAGGTTATAGATCTGCTCGGTCAGGCCACCCGCCAACGCATTGCGGCGGTGCGGACGGTTTATGGTCACGGTAGCCACGCGGCCGACCCGTTCGTAGAGGAGGTCTTCGCGTCCGCTGACGATCTCTTCCGGCGACATCGCGATTTCCTCCGGCCAGTTCTGTCTTGCGGCGCTGGTTGGCCTCCAGGCCTCCGAAGCTTACCGGGCGCGGCAATAACCTGTCATCTATAGTTTTATTCGGTCACCCACCGGTTTGAGATTGCCCGGCCTGGGCAATCAGGGCACTAATCCTCAGCTAGCTTGCCGCCAATAGGCGCGATGGTCCGCTACGGCGGCTTCCGGGCGAAGACGGCCGCCGGCGCCGCAGAGAGTGATTGAATTCAATGGCGAGACCTGAAAGCCCGATCATCTCCCGGGAACGTGCCGCCGACATAGCCTTGGATATCATCGACACCCTAGGGCTGGAGAAGCTCTCGCTGCGCTTGGTCGCGGCGCGCATGGGGGTGAAGGGCGCTTCGCTTTACCATCACTTCAAGGATCGCGACGACGTGCTGCGGCAGGTGGCCAAGCTGCTGCTGGGCAAGAACGAGCCGCTGCCGCCGATCAAGACCGTGACGAGCTGGAAGCAGGTCCTCATCGACGTCTGCCGTTCGAGCTGGAGGTCGGTGCTGCGGCATCCCAACGCCGCGCCCCTGGTGCTGCAGTTCTTTCCAAAGCACGTGCTGGTCTACACCTACGAGTACTGGACTGGGCTGCTCGCCTCCGGCGGCATTCCGGCAAGCCAGCATCTCTGGATCCTGGAGGGCTCCTCCAGACTGACCTTCGGCTCTGCCCTGTTCGCGGCCGCGAGCCGCTCGCGCGGCCTGGCGCCGTTCCCGGATTTCGACCAGGGGAAGTTCCCCAACCTGCACGCGGCGATCCGGGCCAACACCTACAACGACGAGGAGACGTTCCTCAAAACCCTGACCGCGTTCCTGGACGCCTTCCCGGACGCGCCCGACGCCGCCGAGGCCAAGACCCCGGCCGCGGCGCGGCGGCCGTCGCGGACCAAGGCCCTGACCTGACCGGCGGGCAGGCGGCTCAGCGGACGCGCTGCAGTTCGCGCGCCGCGTCCTTGTAGCGGTCCCTAAGTTCCCGCTTGGAGATCTTGCCGGTGGCCAGGCGCGGCAGCGGCTCGGCCTCGAAGACCACGTACCGGGGCACCTTGTAGTCGGCGAGATGGGCGTTGCAGTGGGCGATCACGTCCGCCGTCACCATGGGCTTGCTGGCGTGGATGATGGCTAGCGGGGTTTCCCCGAAGCGCGCATCGGCCGCGGCGATAACCGCCACCTCGCTGACGCCCTCCAGCTGGGCGATGACGTTCTCGATGTCCAGCGGGGCGATGTTTAGGCCGCCGGAGATGATCAGGTCCTTCAGCCGGTCGACGACGGTCAGGTAGCCATCCTGGTCCATGACTCCGACGTCGCCGGTGCGCAGCCAGCCGTCGACGAAGGCGTCCGCCGTGGCCTGGGGGTTGTTCCAATAGCCCAGCATCACCGTCGGTCCCCGCAGCAGGATCTCGCCGGGCTGGCCAGGCGGGCAGGTGACGAAGTTCGAGTCTACGATCTTGTGCTTGGTGAAGGGCCGGCCGCGCCCGCATTTCTCGGGAGACCCGGCGGCGCCTTCGCGGTCCATGATGGTGGTGTTGCCCGCGGCTTCGGTGAGCCCATAGATCTGCCGCAGGATGACCCCGCGCTCGCGCCACACGCCGAGCAGTGCCGTCGGCACGCGCGCCCCGCCCACGGACGCGTACTTGATGTGCGACAGGTCGGCGTGGGCGAAGGCCTGCAGGGCCGCGATCCGCTCGAAGAAGGTGGGCACGCCGCCGAAGCTGTCGATCTTCTCCTCGGTGAGGATCCTGAGCGCTTTCTCCGCGTCGAAGCCATACATGAGGAAAGTCTGCAGGCCGAGCGTGGTGTACTTCACCAGGGTGGAGATGCCGGCGCCGGTGTAGAGCGGCGATGGGCCCAGCACCTTCTTGCCGGCCACCCATTCGGCGTCGGTGAGCAATGCCTCCAGCGAGTGGGCGAGCATGGTCTGGTGGGAGTGGACCACGCCCTTGGGCTGGGCGGTGGAGCCGCTGGTGTAGGAGATCACCGCCGGGGCGGCCGGGTCGATGTCCAGGGCGAAGTCGATGGCCGGGCCCTCGCGCAGGGTCCTGACAGCGTCGATGGACAGGAACGCGCAACCCAACGGGGCCAGGGCCTGGGCGCGCTCGTCCGGCGGGGAGCCCACGATGACCACCTTCGGCGCGCAGTCGGCGGCGACGCTGACCAGCTCGCTCACGGTGTGGCGGTAGTTAAACGGCACAACCATCGCGCCGGTCTTGATGATCCCCAGCGCTGTGGCGCACCAGTTCAGGGAGTTGGTGTCGTAGATCGCCACCCGGTCGCCGGCCCGGATTCCCTCGGCGGCCAGGAAGGCGGCCACACGGTCGGTCCAGGCCTTCAGCGCGCCATAAGTGATGCGGTCGTCTTCGTAGGCGATGGCCAGACGGCCGGGCGCATCGATGCCCCACCAGTCGACGGCGTCTCCGATCGTCATGGGCATGGCTGTTCTCTGGACCGGACGCGGGGCCGTGAGCGCGGGCTAGGCCTTCTGGTAGTATTTGTTGATCTGCTGGTCGACCATCCCGTGGAAGGTCCGCATCTGGTTTTCCATGCCGCCCAGGGTGAGCTCCTTGAGGTCGCCGCTGGAGATGCCCTCCTGCCCGAGCTCGGCGGCCCAGAAATCCTCCTCACCGAACACCCGGCACATAAAGTCGAAAGACCGCTGCAGCCTCTCGTCCACCTCCGCGCTCTGCGGGTGCTGGGTCAGCATCACGAACTCCACGCGGGTTTCGTTGTGGCTGATCGGGCGGAACATCTCGACGCTGGTGTAGTGCGGGCTGAGGATGACCGTGGCGGCTGGGAACAGCTGATAGGTCACCACCGCCACCTTGCGCAGCATGGCCACCTTGTCGGACAGATCCTCCCTTGCGAAGTTCCCTCGCGCCGAGGCGTTGCGCAGGTGCAGGCCCACCGGCTCGACGATGACGGGGGAGTCGGAGAACATCGAGGCCACCGTGTTCCGGTGCAGTCGCGTCACATGATAGCTGTCCAGCGTCGTGTCCATCAGCAGCTTCCAGTTGGCCTTCACCGTGAAGGCCTTTGTCTTGAAGTGCCGGGCCTGGTCGAGATGGATGCCCCGGAGCTCACGGGCGAGTTGACCGGTTTCCACCGAGAAATCGTATCTACCCTCAGGCCTGAGCCCCACCCAGATCATCCCGCCGCCTTCAGCGCAGGGCAGGGCGCTTAGCCCGTACTCGTCCTTGTTCAGCGCCGAGAAGATCTCGGCGCGAGGCACTCCGGTGAGCGCGCCGTCCATGGCGTAGCCCCAGGCGTGATAGGGGCAGACCACCAGCTTGCCGGTCTGCAGCTCGTGGGACGGACACAGGGTGACGCCCCTGTGGCGGCAGGTGTTGACGAAGGCGCGCGCGACGCCGCCCTTGTCCCGGGTTAGCAGCACGGATTTGCCGGCGATATCCTGCCGCAGGAAGGTGTCGGGCCCGGGAAGCTGGGCCGAGGCCGCCAGCGGCATCGGCAGGTTCAGGAAGATTGCTTCCTTCTCCTGCTCGAAGATCGCGGGGTCCAGATAGCGCTCGACCGAGAGCTTCTCGAACGCCGGCTTGATCCCGGAGACCTGATCGTTCGGAATCGCGTCGAACGCGGCCATCTGGGCTTCCGTGAGCCGCACATCCACCGTCATTTCCAAACCTACTCCCGGGCAGGCCCGCCCGCCGTGACCTATCATTTATAGTTTTATAAAATGCCCCATATCGGCGCGGGGCGCAAGATTGCGTTTGAAGGTCTCCACAATACGCCACTTTGGCGCTCCAGAGTAGATTACGGAGGAGATGCGAGGCGCTAGAGCCCCCGGGCGTGGAATGGCCGCCGCGCCCACCGCCCTCTCCCCTGGCCCAAAAAACCTTCACCATGAAAAGGCGTTTGAAACTATCAATTATAGGATTTAGGGTCCGCTCGGCCTTGATCGCGCGCATTCTCCGCGCCCTGGCGTTCAAGGACCCAAGTCGAGGAAGCGGAGGCGGTCGATCGCACATGGACGGCTCGAAGTTCTACATCAACGGCGCCTGGGTCGACCCCATCGAGTCCCGGATGATCGACGTCA
>CANJKG010000207.1 GCA_947474775.1 Caulobacteraceae bacterium
GCGATCGCGGGCAACCTGTCGATAATCACCGACGTCTTCCTGCGGCTGATCAAGATGATCATCGCGCCCCTGGTGTTCTCCACCCTGGTGGCCGGCATCGCCCACATGGAAGATTCCGCCGCCATCGGCCGGGTGGGCGTCAAGGCGCTGGGCTGGTTCATCGGCGCCTCCCTGGTCTCCCTGACCATCGGGCTGATCATGGTGCATCTGCTGCAGCCGGGGACCGGCCTCGACCTGCCGCTGCCCGACGGCGCCGCCGGGTCGGCCGTCGACATGACCAAGTTCACCCTGAAGGAGTTCATCACCCACCTGGTGCCGGCCTCCATCGTCCAGGCCATGGCCAACAACGAGATCCTGCAGATCGTGGTCTTCTCGGTGTTTGTCGGCACCGCCGTGGCGGCCATCGACGACAAGGCGCCGGCGGTGCTGGCCCTGGTCGAGCAGATGGCCGCGATCATGCTGAAGGTCACCGGCTATGTGATGAAGACAGCCCCGTTCGCCATCTTCGCGGCGCTGGCGGCCACCATCGCCACCCAGGGCGTCGAGGTGCTGGGGACCTACGCCCGGTTCATCGGCGGCTTCTATCTGTCGCTGGGCATCCTGTGGGGGCTGCTGGTCCTGGCCCTGGTGCTGGTGGTCGGCCGCCGCGGCCTGCAGCTGGTGGGCGCGATCCGCCAGCCGACCCTGCTCGCCTTCTCCACCGCCTCCTCGGAGGCCGCCTATCCCCGAACGCTCGAGGAACTCCAGAAGTGGGGCGTGTCGCGCAAGGTGGCGAGCTTCGTCCTGCCGCTGGGCTATTCGTTCAACCTCGACGGCTCCATGATGTACTGCACCTTCGCGACCCTGTTCATCGCCCAGGTCTATGGAGTGGAACTGTCGGTCGCCCAGCAGATCACCATGCTGCTGCTGCTGATGGTCACCTCCAAGGGCATGGCCGGGGTGCCGCGGGCCTCGCTGGTGGTGATCGCCGCCACCCTCGCCTTCTTCGACCTGCCGGAAGCGGGCCTGCTGCTGATACTGGCGGTGGACCACCTGCTGGACATGGGCCGGTCGGCCACGAACGTCCTTGGCAACTCGGTGGCCAGCGCCGTCGTGGCCCGCTGGGAAGGCCAGATCGAGGAGCCGTCGCCGGAACCCAAGCCCGTCTAACCGGGTGTTAGGCATGTCGGTTAAGAGGGCCTTTGCCCCCATCGTCAATAGTAGAGCTACCAAACCTCTCTGGAGGCGCCGGGGCTGCTCGTGTCCGATCCCACTGACCACTTCCCTGAACTCACCGCCCGAATCGCCGCCCTGGAGGCCGAGCGCGCCCTGACGCTCCGGCTCGCCCAGACTGATTCCCTAACCGGGCTGTTGAACCGCGGCGCCTTCACCAGCGCCCTTTGCGAGCGGCTGGAGGCCGAAGGCGCGGGACCGCTGTCGCTGTTCGTAATCGATGTGGACCGGCTCAAGCACCTGAACGACACCCTGGGCCATCACGCCGGCGATCTGATGCTCACCGAGATCGGCGCCAGGCTGCGGGCCGACGCCGGGCGCGACGAGTTGATGGCCCGCCTGGGGGGCCACGAGTTCGCGGTGATCTCCACGGTCGAGGACGTCGGTCCGCGCGCCCAGCGCCTGGTGGACATCCTCACCCGGCCCTTGTCGATCTATGGCCGGACGGTGACGCTGGAAGTCGCCGTCGGCGTGGCCTCCCATCCGGCGGACGCCGGCGACGCCATCGACCTGCAGCGCTTCGCCGACCTGGCGCTCCACCGGGTGAAGCTGCGCGGCGGCGCGCGGCGCTGGTCGGCGTTCGACGCCGAGCTCCGGGCCCAGGCCGAACAGCGCCGCACCCTGGAGGCTGACCTTCGCCGGGCCATCGCCGAGGGCGAGATCGAGCCCTGGTTCCAGCCGGTGATCAATTCCGACGACGGCCGCATCGTTGGCGTCGAGGTGCTGGCGCGCTGGCGTCACCCGGCGCGCGGACTGCTGCTGCCCGGCGCCTTTGTCCCCATGGCCGAGGAGCTGGACCTGATCGGGCGCATCGACGAGGCGGTGTTCGAGGCCGCCTGCGCCTCGGCCGCCCCCTGGGTCGAGGAAGGGCTCATCGACACGCTGTCCTGCAACGTCTCCCCACGCAACCTTGTCGACCCGGCGTTTGCGCGCAAACTGATGAGGCGGCTGGCCCGCACCGACCTGCCGCCCACCGCCCTGGTGGTGGAAATCACCGAGACCTTCCTGCTGCAAGACATGACGCTCGCCCGCCGTCACATCGAGCGGCTGGCCGCCAGGGGAATCCAGGTGGCGCTGGACGACTTCGGCACCGGCTATTCCAACCTGCGGGCGCTGATGAACCTGCCGATTCAGGCGCTGAAGCTGGACCTGTCGCTGATCGCCGACCTGGGGCGCGACACCCGGGTCTCGCGGCTGGTGGGCGCCATGCTGCACGCCGCGCGCAACTTAGGCGTCAACATCGTCGCCGAAGGGGTGGAGAACGAGGCCCAGGCCCTGTTCCTTCGCGCCGCCGGCTGCGACCGCATGCAGGGCTACTGGTTCGCCCGTCCGATGCCTGGCCCGGAGATGGAGGTCATGCTCCGCGCGCCCGCGCCGCGCCAAATCCCCACGTCCCTGGCGCACCTGCGCCTGCGCCGGGCCTGAGCGCCTTTTACCGGCCCAAATCCGTCCCCATATGAGACTGGGGAGCATGAGCTCGAATAGCCATCATACAAGGACCCATGCGTAACCACCTTCGGACTTTCGTGCTGCTCGCCGGCCTCACCGCGCTGTTCATGGGCGCGGGATACATGATCGGCGGACCGACCGGCATGGCGCTGGCCTTCGTGTTCGCCGCCGGGATGAACCTCGTCAGCTACTGGAACGCCGACAAGATCGTGCTGCGGATGTACCGCGCCGAGGCGGTGGACGAGACCCATCCTGAGCCGCTGATCCGCAATTATGTGGCCGACACCCACGCGCTGGCCGACGCGGCGCGGATGCCCAGGCCCAAGGTCTATGTGATCGACCAGGAGCAGCCCAACGCCTTCGCCACCGGGCGCGACCCGCAGCACGCCGCCGTCGCCGCCACCAAGGGCCTGTTGCGGATGCTCGACCGGCGCGAGATCCGCGGCGTCATGGCCCACGAGCTGGCCCACGTGAAGAACCGTGACACGCTCACCATGACCATCACGGCGACCATCGCCGGCGCCATCGGCATGCTGGCCAACTTCGCCTTCTTCTTCGGCCATCGCGACGAGAACGGCCGCCCCGCCGGGATGATCGGGGCCATCGTGGTGGCGATCCTGGGCCCCATCGCCGCCATGCTGGTGCAGATGGCGATCAGCCGCAGCCGCGAATACGAGGCCGACCGAGAGGGCGCGGAGATCTCCGGCGATCCCGGCGCGCTGGCCTCGGCGCTGCAGAAGATGGAGGCCTATGCCCGCGGCGGCTACGTCAATCCGGACGCCGAACGCAATCCGGCCACCAGCCATATGTTCATCATCAACCCGCTGAACGGCACGGGCGCCGACAACCTGTTCTCCACCCACCCGGCGACGCACAACCGCGTCGAGGCCCTGATGCGGCTGACGGACGGGACGAGGCCCGCCCCAATCGCTCAGGCGCCGCGAAGGTCCGGACGCGGAACGGCCGTGCCGGTGACGGGCGCCAGGCGCGGGCCCTGGGCGAGTTAGTGCAGCTTTGATCCGGGACGTTCAGGCCCGGCCTGGAGATCTTCCTGGGTGGCCTGGACCCGTCTGAGCCGTTCCCCGTGAGCACGCCACGCGTCCCGGCGGGCCTCTCTGGCCACCGTGCGCCGTATGGACTCCGAAACACGATCGAAGGCATCCGCCAGTTCCAGCACGGTCTTGGCGTCCTTGGCCTTGCTCATGGCCACCTGCAGATTACGCGCATACTCAAGGTCGAGCTCAGCGAGCTCCGCCAGGGTGCGGCGACGACTGCGAGATCTCTCTGCTGGATCATCCATGAACAAAGGAGGAACATAGGCGAGCTGGAATGTCAAGCTCGCCCGAAGTGTCATGGGTCTTGAAAGGAGCCCTCAGGCGGCCGGCGTCAGCCGGGCGACGGCGCGGCTGCGACGCAGCATGGCGCCAGCCGCCAGCATGCCCGTGATCATCAGGGCCCACGTCCCTGGCTCGGGGATCGGCGCGCGGGACAGGGTGACGGTCAGGCCGTTCAGGGCCAGGTAGTAGTTGTTGGTCCCATCGATGTTCCAGGCGAAGGGGTCGGTGTCGGGACCCAGATGTTTTCTATTGTTGCTGAATTCTCGAAACCGGCAGCGCCGCAAGCCTGGGTGCTGAAAAGAGCCGAGCCTCCCTTGGTTGCTGGTCCTAGGGCGATGACCCGATCATATCGCCGTCATGGCCGGGCGGTCCTTGGACAGGCGACGGCCGGACTCAGCAGCAAAATCTCATGGCGGCCATCCTGCCTGCCGGCCTCGGCAACTCAAGGACGGCGCGCACGCACCGCCGCCCCGCGGTCGCGCACGGCGTGCGCGATCCTTGACTTGCCGAGGCCGGCAGGCTCGCATCAACCGTGAGATTTAAGGGCGGGAGGCATCCGGCGATGCGCTCCGAATGGGACCGTGGATTTTCCCTAGCACTTGGAAAATCGACTTATCTGAAACGTAGCGTGAAATTCAGTGGGGGATTTTTCCCCCACATTTCGTTGACGCGATTCACGTGTGTGCGTACGAGTTGGTAGTTGGAATTCGCAACTTCTTAGTTGGTATCGCCAACTAGATAGTTGTCCAACAAGGTGAAGGGGCCGCACCACAAAGTGGCACGACCCCTTCGGGATCCCCCTACGGGGCTGCGGATCGTACCGAGCTTTCGGTCAGCACGACCCGGAACAGGCGGCGACTTGCACTCGCCGCCTGATTCTTTGTGGTTACCCGGACTCGCGCGCGAGTTCTAGTTGACGGTCCACAGAAATATGCATCTCCCCGCGTAAATCTCGGGAGGAGTCACTCCGCCGGCAACTCGTTCGCCGCCCTGCGCTCCTTCAGCTTGTCGAACTCCGCCCAGACGCCGCCGTTGCCGTGCCATTGGCCCCGCGTCGCCGCCTTGGAATACTCCGTGCTGCGGGCCTCGAAGAAGTTGGCGTGTTCGACGCCCGACAGCATCGACTGCAGCCAGGTCAGCGGGTTCTCCTTGATCTCGTAGACGCGCGGCAGGCCGAGCTGCGACAGCCGCCAGTCGGCGATGAAGCGGATGTAGGCCTTGATGTCGGCGGGCGTCATGCCCTGCACCTCGCCGGCCTCGAAGGCCAGGTCGATGAACTTGTCCTCCAGTCCCACCACCGTCTTGCAGCAGTCGACGATGTCGTCGGCGACCTGTTTGGTCACCGCCCCGGTCTCGGCGTTGAAGGCGTGGTAGAGCTTGGTGATCCCCTCGCAGTGCAGGCTCTCGTCGCGCACGGACCAGGAGACGATCTGGCCCATGCCCTTCATCTTGTTGTGGCGCGGGAAGTTCATCAGCATGGCGAA
>CANJKG010000208.1 GCA_947474775.1 Caulobacteraceae bacterium
AGCTGCGCGAGGCCTGGCTCAACCCGCCGGACCTGGTCCTGCGCGAGCCGGAGGTCGTCCCCGGCTACCCCGACCGCATCCTGCCGCGCGACGAGGCGGCGGCGAAGGTGCTCAAGACCCGCACCCTGACCAACCTCTACAACCAGCGCCCGGCCTGGCTGGACATGGCCCACAAGAGCCTCGACGCCGCCGTGGCCGCCGCCTACGGCTGGCCCGCCAACCTCTCCGACGACGAGGTGCTGGAGCGCCTGTTCGCCCTGAACCAGGAACGCGCGGCGGCCGGGCGATAGGGAAGCGGAGCAGGCAGGGGTGCGCAACCTTCCCCTTCGGTGGGCCGGGCGCGCCCGGCCGTCCGGCTTAGCGACTGACTTGCCTGCACCTCCCACCACGATCGATGGCGTCCGCGCGAACGCCCCCGATCTTTACGGCCGGAACCGATGGCTTGGCGGCGCTGTAGCTGAAATTCCCGGAAGGGCCTAGCTTGGCCGCATGAGCGAGCACGACTACATCGACGCAAAGTTCGAGGTCGTCAGCGATCCCAACGCCCTGCCCGGCCCGCGACCGCCGGTGGACATCGTTCGCCTGCTGCAATGGACCTTCCTCGGGTTCATGGGCCTGGTGGTTCTGCTCACCGCCTTCTGTCTGGCCGGAGCTCCAGACGAAACCGCCGGCCTGACTGCGACCAACGCCCTGGATCCTGCGCCGACCGCGACCCTGCAGTTGGAAAACGGCCCGGTCGAAATCCCCACCGTCCGCCGCGCGGCTGCACCTTAGCGCTATCGCCGCCGCCTCAGTGCGGCAGCACCGGCCCGTCGTCCCCGCCGTTGGCCCAGTCGCTATTGAGCAGCCGGCGCAGGTGGTCCCGCTCGGCCTTGAGGGCGATCAGGCTCGAGGAGTCGTGGTCGCGGTCCAGGTCGCGCGCCGCCGCCTCCACCGCCCGCTCCAGGCTTTCAAGCTGCATCAGGAGGTCGAAAGCCTGGCGCCACAGCTCGCGGGCCCGCTCGCCGGTCTCCTTCAGGAATGGCGCGCTGACCCCAGCCCGTTCGGCGTCGCGCTCCACCTTGGCCAGGGCCTCCGGCCCGAAGCCGCTGGCCTGCAGTCGGCGGAGCGCCACGTCCATCTCCAGCCCCTCGGCCTCGTAGCGCAGCCGCACCAGCTCCTGGGCCAGGCCGTCCAGCTTGGCGTCCCCGAAGCCGTGGGAGCCCACCCGCTCGATGGCGTCGTCGATCACCGAAGGATCCTTCACCGCCGCCCAGGCCAGGGCCGACGAGATGGCCCGGGGCGCCCCGCGCATGCGCGCCGCCGCCTCCTTGGCCTGGGGCGTGGCGCCGGCCACCGGCCCGCCGCTCCTGCGGCCGTCCCAGCGCCGGCGCGACATCTCGCGGGCCGCCGCCCCCACCGTGTAGACCGGCTGGCGGGTGGGCCACAGCTGCTCGTAGCGGCCCAGCAGGTCCTCCTTGTAAGCCTGGGCCAGGTCCGCGTCGGCGATCCCCGCCGCCAGCTTCCGCAGCCGCACCTTCAGCGCCGTGCGCCGCTCGGGCGTGTCCAGCGGCTCGAGGTCCCGCTCGCGGATGAAAAGGGCCTCGGCGAAGGGCGTGGTGCGCGACAGCTGCGCCTTCAGCGCCGCCGGTCCGTGCTCGCGTAGCACCTCGTCGGGGTCCTTGCCGCCCTCGACGATGGCGAACTTGAAGCTGCGGCCGGCCTTCAGCAGCGGCAGCGCCCGGTCCATGGTCCGCGCCGCCGCCTGGCGGCCCGCCCGGTCGCCGTCGAAGCACAGGGTAGGCTCGGGGTGATAGCGCCAGAGCATCTCCAGCTGCTCCTCGCCCAGGGCGGTGCCCATGGCCGCCACCGCGGGGATCGCGCCCCGCTGGCAGGCGATCACGTCCATGTAGCCTTCCACCACCACCAGCGGTGGTGTCTCGCCAGCCGGTGCGGCGGCGATGATCTTGCGCGCCTCGGCCAGCCCGTAGAGCTGGTGGCCCTTGTGGAAGACCGATGTCTCCGGCCCGTTCAGGTATTTGGCGCGGGCCTGGGGGTCCATCGCCCGGCCGCCGAACGAGACGATCCGACCGCGCGCATCGCCGATCGGGAAGATGATCCGGTCGCGGAACCGGTCGTAGGGCGCCCCGCCGTCCTCCGGGGCGATCAGCAGGCCGGTGTCCACCAGCTCCGCTGGCCGCGCGCCCCTGGTGACCAGATAGTCCTTCAGCGCCGTGCGACCGCCCGGCGAAAACCCCAGCCTGAAGCGCGCCCACTCACTCTCAGGCAGGCCGCGCTTCTCCAGATAGGCGCGGGCCTCGCGCCCGGCCGGCCGGCGCAGCTCGGCCTCGAACCACTGCGCCGCCAGCTCCAGCCAGTCCGACAGCCCCTGGCGCTTCTTCTCCACCTCGGCGGCGCGGGGATCCGCCGCCGGCAGGGGCACGCCGGCCTCCGCCGCCAGCCGCTCCACGGCCTCCGTGAAGCTCAGCCGCTCGGTCTCCTGCAGGAAGCTGATCAGGTCGCCGGTCTTGCCCGACGAGAAGTCGAAGAACTGGCCCTTGTCGTCGTTGACGTAGAACGACGGCGTCTTCTCCTTGTTGAACGGCGACAGACCCACGAACTCGCGCCCCTGCCGGCGCAGTTTCACTGTCCGCCCGATCACGTCGGAGGGACGGAGGCGGGACTTGATCTCGTCCAGGAAACGTTCGTCGAAGCGCACGGGCGGTGAAGCTGGCTGTGGGTTTCCGACATCCGGTCGGAATGAGAACTTTGTAGACAGCCTGTCGCAATTGTCGACTGCGCTATCCCAGATCGCGCACCCACCCAGGCAGTTCGGAAATCGACGCCAACTCAGCGAACCGCCCATGGCCGGCGGGGGCGTCCGCGACCTCGTGGTCCCAGGTCAGCGGATAGGGCACATGCGCGGCCCAGGCGCCGGCCTCCAGCGCCGGCAGCACGTCGGAGCGCATGGAGTTGCCGCACATGGCCGCCTGCGCCGCGCCCGTCCCGTGCCGCTCGAACACGCGGGCGTAGGTGTCCGCCGTCTTCTCGCTGACGATCTCCACCGCCGCGAACAGGTCGCCCAGGCCAGAGGCCGCCAGCTTCTGCTCCTGGTGCAGCAGGTCGCCCTTGGTGATCAGCACCAGCCGGTAGCCTTCGGACAGCTGCGCCAGCGCGGCGTCCACCCCCGGCAGCGGCTCCACCGGATGGGCCAGCATCTCGCGCCCCGCCGCCAGGATCTCGGCGATCACCCGCGAGGGCGCCTCATTGCCGGTGAGCTCCATCGCCGTCTCGATCATCGACAGGGTGAACCCCTTCACCCCGTAGCCGTAGAGTGACAGGTTGCGCCGCTCGATCTCGGCCAGCCGCAACTCAAGGACCTCCGGCGCCGCAACGTCGGCCATCAGCGCAGCGAACCGGTCATGGGTCAGGCGGAAGATGGTCTCGTTGTGCCAAAGGGTGTCGTCGGCATCGAGGCCGACCGTCGTGACGCGCATGACGGCCTATTAGCAGCCCAGCTGGCCCCTTCGGAAGTCTGCCGGCTTTCCAGGCGCCTGGCGCTTGATCTCCAGGCGACCGCACGACTCAACAACCTTGGCAATGACTATGCGCGGTCTTGCGCCCTTCCCGACGTCATCCTGCCACGTTGAGTTGAGTCTGGAGGCGCTGGATGGTCTGGGATGGTCTGCGGAGCTGGGCGACGCGCCTGCTCGGCGGCAAGGCCATCGCCGCGGCCAGGGCCGAGGCCCAGATCGCCCAGGACCGCCTGCGTGACGCCATCGACGCCCTGCCCGAAGGCATCGTCTTCCTCGACGCCGAGGGGCGCTACATCCTCTGGAACAAGCGCTACAGCGAGATCTACCACCGCACCGCCGACCTGTTCGAGCCCGGCGCCCGGCTGATCGACACCCTGCGCGTCGGTGTGGAGCGCGGCGACTATCCCGACGCCATCGGCCGTGAGGAGGAATGGCTGGCCGAGCGCGTCGCCAAGCTGCTCACGGCCACCGGCGAGCGCCACGAGCAACGCACCGCCAACGGCCGCTGGCTGATGATCGAGGAGCGCCGCACCTCCGACGGCGGCGTCATCGGGTTGAGGGTCGACATCACCGACATGAAGCGCCAGGCCGAGGCGCTCGAACAGGCCCTGGCCCACGCCGAGGCCGCCCACCGAGCCAAGACCGAGTTCCTCTCCGACATGAGCCACGAGTTGCGCACGCCGCTCAACGGCGTGGTGGGCCTCACACGGGCCCTGCAGGACACCGCCCTCGACCCTCGGCAGCAGGCCCTGGTGGCCGACATCCGCGCCTCGGCGGACGCGCTTGAAGTCCTTGTCATGGGCCTGCTCGACTATGGCCATGTGGACCTGGCGCCGGACCGCGACGCCCCCGACCAGATCGCCCACCCGCCCCTGCATCCGGACAGCGGCCTGAAGGTGCTGGTGGCCGACGACAACCCCACCAACCGCAAGGTGATCGAGCTGATGCTGGCCGCCGCCGGCGCACGGCCCACCACCGTCGAGAACGGCCTGCAGGCGGTGGAGGCCTGGCGCGCCTCGAGCTTCGACGTGGTGCTGATGGATCTGCGCATGCCGGTGATGGACGGCCTGGCGGCGATCCGCACGATCCGCGAGGCAGAGGCCGCCGGCGACCTCCACCGGACGCCGGTGATCGTGCTTTCCGCCAACTCTTCGCCGGAGGATCGCCGCGCCACCGCTGACGTCGGCGCCGATGGCCACATCGGCAAGCCGATCCGCGCCGACGAGCTCTTCCACTCCCTCGCCGCCGCCCTGGAGAGCTAGCTCGCGCTCGGGATCAGGATGTCGCCATCCTTGTCCCGGTCACCCCCGCGCAGGCATTGTGCGCCTTCCAGACCCGGTCGGTGGAAGCCGGGCTGGTCTTCAGCTTCTCAGGAGGGCGGATCGGTCGGGGCGCGAAATTGCCGCCGCAGTTGGGGCACACGCCCCCAAGCCGCATGTCCACGCACTCGGCGCAGAAGGTGCATTCGAAACTGCAGATCCGTGCCTCCAGGCTCTCCGGCGGCAGGTCGCGGTCGCAGCATTCGCAATTGGGTCGCCGGGCCAGCACGGTGCTTCTCCTTGCCTCGCAATGCGCACGATCCTAAATGCGCCCGTCACTTTCACCCATGCCCACCCGACTCTTTGAAAAATGGGCGAGTCGATCGAAGGACCGCTTCATGAGCCGCGACCTCACGCCCGGCGCCACCGGCGTCCTGGCCCTCGCCGACGGGACGATCCTGCAGGGTGTGGGCGTGGGCGCCGTGGGCGAGGCCCTGGGCGAGGTCTGCTTCAACACCGCCATGACCGGCTACCAGGAGATCCTCACCGACCCCTCCTACATGGCCCAGATCGTGGCCTTCACCTTCCCCCACGTGGGCAATGTCGGGACCAACGTCGAGGACATCGAGCAGATGTCCGGGTCGGCTGAGACCGCCGCCCGTGGCGCGGTGTTCCGC
>CANJKG010000209.1 GCA_947474775.1 Caulobacteraceae bacterium
AGTTCATATCGGTTGTCCCATGTCGCCCTTGAACTGGTGCCGCCGGCGATGGGCTTGGCGGTACTGATCGAGCTTTCGTCGTGGCCCTTGGGGATGAAGATACCCGACGCGGCCGCCTGATTGATGATCCCAGGCAGGGTGTGGCTGGTCGTCGCCGTCGGGTCGAAAATCTTGCCATAGCCACCCGAGAAGACGCTGGTGAAGGCGTCGGTGGGCGTCCACTTGAGCTTGCCCAGCACCGCTTGGCTGCGATAGGGCGAGGCGTCCGTTCCGCGAACGGTGTCACGGATGTAGCCATCGTTCCAGCGGCCGCTGTAGGCGATGTTCATGGTGAGATTCTCGAACAGTTGGCCGGTCGCGTAGACCTTCGCCCGCTTCTCGTGGAAGCTGCCGACGCCCACTTCGGCCTCAACCGCCGTTTCGCTCGACGGATCCCGCGTGACGATGCTGATGGCCCCGCCGGTGGCGTTGCGGCCGAACAGGGTGCCCTGCGGGCCCTTCAGTACTTCGATGCGGTCGATGCCGTTGAATTCGAACAGGTTGCCGGCCTTGAAGCCCTGGTAGACGCCGTCGATGTAGACCGCGACGGAGTTTTCCGAGCCCTGGGCCGTCTGGTTGGTGCCGACGCCGCGGATATAGGGCTGGAAGCTCGCGCCGATCCGCACGCCGATAAGGCCGGGAACGGCCTTCTGCAGTTGCAGGGTTGAATCGACGTTGTTCGCCGCCAGCCCCCTGGGTGTGATCGCGGTGACGGAGATAGGGACGTTTTGCAGATTCTCGGAGCGGCGCTGCGCCGTCACCACGACTTCTTCAAGCGAGGTCGGCGCGGGTGTCTGGGCGTAGGCCGCCTGTGCGCTGGCAAGGCCAGCCATGATGCCCATGAACAGATGATGCTTCTTCATGACGTCCCCTATCCCAGGTAGATTTTCTTGGTCGTCCCCAGCGCCCACCACGGTGTGGACGCTCAACGAATTCGCTGAGCGATCCTATGGCAAAAAAAAATACCTGTCGACGGCAGTTTTACCCGCAACCCTGACGTCCACGTCTTCCCACCAGGGATGTCATGGGATACATTTCCATAGTACATTGCTTATACTAACTATTATTCCGCTTTCATACACGCGCTTCAGCCATCAGGATGCCTCCGAAAGGGCTGGAAAATTGAACTTATAACCAATAGGTTCTGGCCGAGAGCGCAACAAGCCGCCGGTCGGCGTCGGAATCAGGGCGTGGTCATGGAGGAGACGATGACAGCGAAGACGATGGATCCAGCCGTCCCGCCCCACGTCGATCCGGCGCGGGTCTATGTCTTCGACCTGTTCCTGGACGAGCGGCTTAAGGACGACGTGCATGACGGCCTGAAGCGCCTGCACCGGGACGCGCCGGACATCTTCTACACCCCGCTCAACGGCGGCCATTGGATGGTGATGCGCCACCAGATGGTCTCCGACATCCTCAAGGACTTCGAGCACTTCTCGAACGAGGAAATGGACATCCCGCGCATGGGGAACACCTACAAGATGATCCCCTTGAACCTGGATCCGCCCGACCACACCCCATACCGCGCCATCCTGATGCGCTATTTCTCCCCGCGCCGGATCCAGGAGCTTGAGGGCAAGCTGCACGCCATGGCGCGCCTGCACATCGACCCGGTTCTGGCCGCCGGGCGATGCGATATCGCCGCCGTCGGCACGGCGTTCCCGGTGCATGTCTTCATGCAGATGATGGGCCTGCCGGCCGAGCGCTTCGACGAGTTCCGCACCCTGGTGGTGGAGTACTTCGGCCTGGCGCCGGTCGCTCGCCGCAATGGGATCCGCGCCTGGGTGTTCGACCTGATGGAGACCTACATCAACGAGCGCCGTGAGGACCCTCGTGACGACATCATCAGCTGGCTGGCCACCGAGGAGATCAACGGCAAGAAGATGAGCATGGAGGAGCTGCAGTCTATCTGCTTCCTGCTGTTCGTAGCCGGGCTCGACACAGTCGCCAACGCGATCTCGTTCTCGATGAACCACCTGGCCAAGGACGAGGCGCTGCAGGCGCGCCTGGCCGCCGACCCCAAGATGCTTCCGAACTTCGTCGAGGAGTCGCTGCGCCGCTATTCGATCGTCAACGGCTCGCGCACCGTGAAGCAGGACTTCGAGTACGCTGGCGTGCTGTTCAAGGCCGGCGACATGGTCTGCTGCTCCAATCCCGGCGCGGGCATGGACGAGCGCGCCAACCCCGATCCGATGCGCTTCGACCTCGATCGCGTGGGCCGCCAGCACACCGCCTTCTCGGTGGGCCCGCACATGTGCGTGGGCCACTACCTGGCGCGCGCCGAGATGCGCATCTTCACCGAGGAATGGCTGAAGAGCGTGCCCAGCTTCCGGCCCGTCCCCGGCGAGAAGCCGGTGCCGCGCGCAGGCAAAGTGATGTCCATCAAGCACGTCGAGGTGGAGTGGGATCGCGTCGCGGTCCCCGCCTGAGGCGAGCGCCTTGGACAGCTTCGACTATGTGATCGTCGGCGCTGGATCGGCGGGCTGTGTGCTCGCCAACCGGCTGTCCGCCGATCCCCGCAACCGGGTGCTGCTGCTGGAAGCCGGCAAGCACGGGGATCACCCCTTCATCCGCATGCCCAAGGGGGTCGCCAAGATCATGGCCGACCCGGCGTTCACTTGGCCCTTCCTCACCGAGCCTGCGCCCTCGACGAACGACGCCGCTGAATCCTGGGCGCGCGGCAAGACGCTGGGCGGCTCCACGGCGATCAACGGTATGATGTACGTGCGCGGCCAGAAGGCGGACTTCGATGAGCTGGAAGCGCTCACCAGCGCCGACTGGAGCTGGGAGCGGATCGGCGAGGCCTACCGGGCCATCGAGAACCACGAACTGGGTTCGGCCGAGACGCGCGGCGATCAGGGTCCCTGGCGGATCTCCATGCCGCCCGGACGCAGCCCCCTGACCAAGGCGGCGATCGCGGCCGGCGCGGCGCTGGGCCTGGCGCGCGTGGAGGACGTCAACGATCCGGCCGCTGACGAGCGGATCGGCTATGCGCCCCAGACCATCCATGGCGGCAAGCGCCAGAGCGCCGCGACAGCCTTCCTCAATCCGATCCGCAACCGGTCCAACCTGACCGTCGTGACCGATGTTGTCGTCGACAAGGTCATCTTCGAGGGCCGCCGCGCGGCGGGCGTCAGCGGGACGCGCGGCGGCGCGCCCGTATCCTGGGCGGCGGCCAGGGAGGTGCTGATCTGCGCCGGCGCCCTGGCCTCCCCGGCAATCCTGCAGCGTTCCGGGATCGGTCCTGCCAAGCACCTTCAAGCCCTAGGTATCCCGGTGCTGCAGGACAGCGACGTCGGCGGCGCCCTGCGCGAGCACCGCGCCATCCTCATGCTCTGGCGGGCCCGCGACGAGCAGTCGGAGAACCGCCAGTTCCGCGGCCTGCGGCTGGTGGGCAATGTGGCGCGCTACTACCTCACCGGCGGCGGGCCGATGGCCGGGGCGACCTACGAGGCCGGCGCCTGGTTCAAGACCCGTCCGGAGCTGGACCGGGCCGACGGCCAGTTCCTGATCGCGCCGCTCAGCTTCGACCGCTCGGGCGGAAAAGTGGCCGTCCATCCCCACGGCGGCCTGCAGTTCTGCGCCTACATCCTGCGGCCGCAGTCGACAGGCTCGCTCCGGATCCGTTCCACCGACCCGAACGAGCTGGCCGCCATCGTCCCCAACTACCGTTCCGACGAGTCCGATCGCCGCAAGATGATCGATGTCGTCCGGTTCGCACGCCGGCTGGTCAGCCAGAGTCCCCTTTCCGAGAACGTCAGCGAAGAGCTGCGGCCGGGCACGGACTACCAGAGCGACGACGAGATCATCGCGGCCTATGACAAGTTCGGGAATGGCGCGTACCACGCCTCCGGCACCTGCCGGATGGGAGCCGATCCAGGCTCGGTGCTGGACCCCCAGCTTCGCGTGCGCGGGATCGAGGGCCTGCGGGTGATCGACACCTCGATCTTCCCGTTCATCCTTGCCGGCAACACCCAAGCGCCGATCGCGGCCATGGCTTGGCGCGCCGCCGACCTGATCCTGGAAGGGCGTTAGGCCGGCTCAGCCTTCTTCAGCGCGGGGTCACCCAGGACGGTCTTGTATTCCAGGTACTCGTGGAAGCCGTAGGCGCCCCACTCGCGGCCATTGCCGCTGCGCCTGAAGCCGCCGAACGGCGCCGTGGGATCGCTGGGCGTGCCGTTGAGCGCCACCTGGGCCACCCGCAGGCCGGCCGCCACCTTCCGCACGTCCTCGGCGGCGTCGCCGGAGATGTAGGCGGCGATGCCATAGAGGGAGTCATTGGCGATGCGGATCGCGTCGTCCAGGTCGTCGAACCCGATGATGCAGAGCACCGGGCCGAAGATCTCCTCGCGGGCGACACGCATGTCGTTGCGCACCTGCGCGAAGATGGTCGGCTTGACGAAATAGCCTTTGGCCAATCCGTCGGGACGTCCCAGCCCGCCCGCGCTGAGGCGTGCGCCCTCGTCGATCCCGGACTGGATATATTCCTGGACCTTGTTCCATTGCGCCTCGGTGGCCACCGGGCCGAGGTCGGGGTTGCCCATCGGATCGCCCACGCTCAGCGTGGCGGCCACTTCGCTGGCGATGCGGGCCGCGTCGGCCATCCGGCTGTTCGGGACGAGCATGCGCGAGGGCGCGCTGCAGGTCTGACCGGAATTGGTCATCAGCCGCTTGACCCCCGTCGCCACGGCGGCCTCGAAGCCCGGCCCGTCGAGCAGGATGTTGGCCGACTTGCCGCCCAATTCCTGGCCAACCCGCTTGACGGTCGGCGCCGCCCTCTGGGCCACGTCGATCCCCGCCGTGGTGGAGCCGGTGATGGAGATCATGTCCACATCGGGGTGTTCACTGAGCGCCCGGCCGGTGACGGCGTCGCCATTGACCAAATTGAACACGCCCGGCGGCACGCCGGCGGCCTCGAGCACCTGCGTCCAGAGGATGGCGGAATAGGGCGACACCTCCGAGGGCTTCAGCACCATGGTGCAGCCGGTGGCGAGCGCCGGGGCGACCTTGGCCGCGATCTGGTTGATCGGATAGTTCCAGGGCGTGATCAGGCCACACACCCCGATCGGGATTTGCACGATCTGGGTCGTCCCGCGGACCTCCTCGAAGTGGTAGTCGGCCAGCGTCTTGGCGGCGACCTTCAGGTGGGTGATGCCGAGGCCGGCGTGGAACTGGCGCGCGAAACCGGCCGGCGCGCCCATCTCCTGGCTGATGATCTTGCCGAACTCGTCATGGCGCGCCTTGAACTCCGCGAGCACGCGCTCGAGGATCTCCAGGCGGTCCTCCCGCGACGTGGCCGACCAGGCCGGGAAGGCCGCCCTGGCTGCGCTCACCGCAGCGTCTACGTCCTTCTGGCCACCCAGCGCAACCTGACCGATCACCGACTCATCGGCGGGATTGAT
>CANJKG010000210.1 GCA_947474775.1 Caulobacteraceae bacterium
GCGGCATCGTGCCGTGGGCGAGCCCGCCAGCTCGATGGGAAAGCGCGCGCTCGCCCACCCAACCCTTGGCGTCAGAGGCCGCCATGAACTAACATTGAAGATGGATCACCCCTCGGGGGCAGGCCAATGGGGCTGATGCGTGAACGGGCCACCGCCGCCTCCCTCATCGACCTTGAGAACCAGGGGCGCCTGGGCGTGCGTTCCGATTGGGCGGACCAGGCCGTCCGCGACCTGGGGGGCGCGCCACGGGCGCGCACCGGACTTTACCCGCTCGACAACGCCCACTTCGTGATCCTCAACGGCGCCAAGGCCCTGATACGCCTGGCCCTGGACCGACCCGCCGCCCGGCGTCTGGCGACATTCGCCCCGGCCGCCTCGCTCCCCCCCGAGCAGCGTCGCCGCGCCGCGATCGCCCAATCGCTGCGGGACCGGGAAGTTGGCGCCCCCCTCGTCTATGCCATGCAGGACAAGCTCGCGGCGCGTCTGAGCGCCTATCCGGGCGTCCGTCTGGTGTTCTTCGAAGCCCGGCCCTCGCCCGACCTCATCGCCGAGGCGAAACTCGCCGAACCGAACGCCGCCGCCCAGGCCCGCATCCAGGATCTGGCCCGGCGCCACGGAACCGACTACTGGCGGATCATCACCGAGGCGGATATCCCCGCCAGCGCCTACTACGACGACCTGCACATCGCCACGGCGCCCGAACAGGCCAGGGTCCGCGCGATGCTGGCCAGCCATGTCGTCGATCTTGCAGCCCGGAGGGGCCTCCGGTGACCGAGCCGCGAACCGACAAGGCGGCCATGGAGAAGCCCTCGTTCCCGCGCCGACTCGGACGCATCGCGCAAGGCGTGGTCGTCGGCTCCCTGCTGCTACTTGCCGTGCTCGAGCTGATCGCCCAGGCGGGTGACATCACCCCATTCAAGTACCAAGGCTTCTGAATGGTCACCCAGGCCGGCTGGTGGCTGTTCGTGGTCCTTGGGCCCATCCTCTATTGGTGGCTGCCGCCGCGGGCACGCGCCGGCGCCCTGGCCGTCGCCTCCATCGGCTTCCTGGGCTGGTACGAGCCGGCTTCCGTGACGGTGATGGTGACCCTGTCGCTGCTGGCGTTCGGGGCCCACCAGTTTCCTGACTGCTTCGGCGGCCTGGCGGGACGCGTCGCCCGCTCGCCGGTCCCCATACTGGTGGTGCTATCCTATCTGTTCTGGTCGAAATACGTGCCCGCCTTCGCGCTCGCCATGGGCGGCCAGGGCAGCCTGTTCGACTTCGCTGCGCCACTGGGGGTGAGCTACTTCGCCTTCAAGCTGCTGCACTATGTGATCGAGCGCCGGCGCGGAAATTTCAAGCCGCACACCTTCACCGACTTCCTCAGCTTCATGTTCTGGATGCCGATCTTCACGGCCGGCCCCATCGAGCGATTTGAGCACTACATCGCCAACCGCGACGAACGCTTTCACCTGGATCAAGTCGTCGAAGGCGGCACGAGGATCGCCATCGGCCTGGTGAAGAAGTTCGTGGGCGGCGTCGTCGTAGCCCAGGCCATCGAGGAGGTGACCGGCGGCGACGTGATGACGTTGCTGGGCCATCTCGACTCGGTCCAGCCGCACGTCGTGTGGGCCTACCTGTTCCTGTCGCTGCTGGCGATCTACCTCGACTTCTCCGCCTACACCGACATCGCCATAGGCGCGAGCCGACTGTTCGGCCTGCGGATCATGGAGAACTTCAACTTCCCCTTCATCGCCACCAGCCTGCGCGACTACTGGCTGCGCTGGCACATGACGCTGGCGCTGTGGTGCCGCAGCTACATCTACATGAGCTTGATCGGCCTCACCCGTAATCCCTACTGGGCGGTGATCGCCACCTTCACGGTCATGGGCGCCTGGCATTCCGGCTGGCCGCCCCACTGGATCATGTGGGGCGTGTGGCACGGCGTGGGATCCGTGGTGGTGCTGATGTGGTCGCGCTTCGCCCAGAAGCGGAAAATCAAGCTCTTCAAGTCCCGGGCCGGCGCCGTGGCGGGCTGGGCGATGACCATGGGCTACGTGGCCCTTGGCGGGGCCTTCACCGCCCTCCACCACCGCGCCCCGCTAACCGAAAGCTTCCGCCTGATCGGCAGGGCGTTCGCCCTGCCGGTCTGACGTACCGCGGCTGATTAGGCCGCCAGTTCCTTCTCCAGGTTGGTCGCCACCTTGTCGAGGAAGCCCTCGGTGGTGAGCCAGCCCTGGGTGTCGCCCACCAGCAGCGCCAGATCCTTGGTCATGGCGCCGGACTCGATGGTGTCCACGCAGACCCTCTCCAGCGCCTTGGCAAAGCGGTCGAGCTCGGCGTTGCCGTCCAGCTTGGCCCGGTGCTCCAGGCCCCGGGTCCAGGCGAAGATCGAGGCCACGGAGTTGGTGGAGGTGCTCTCGCCCTTCTGATGCTGGCGATAGTGGCGGGTGACGGTGCCGTGCGCGGCCTCGGCCTCCATGGTCTTGCCGTCCGGCGTCACCAGCACCGAGGTCATCATGCCCAGCGAGCCGAAGCCCTGGGCCACCTGGTCGGACTGCACGTCGCCGTCGTAGTTCTTGCAGGCCCAGATGAAGGCGCCCGACCACTTCAGAGCCGAGGCCACCATGTCGTCGATCAGGCGGTGCTCGTAGGTCAGGCCTAGTTCCTTGTACTTCTCCGCGAACTCGGTCTCGAACACCTCCTGGAAGAGGTCCTTGAAGCGCCCGTCATAGGCCTTGAGGATGGTGTTCTTGGTGGACAGGTAGACCGGATAGTTGCGGTTGATGCCGTAGGCCAGCGAGGCGCGGGCGAACTCGCGGATCGACTCGTCGAGGTTGTACATGGCCATGGCGACGCCGCTGCCGGGATAGTCGAACACCTCGTGCTCGATCTTCTGGCCGTCCTCGCCTTCCCAGCTGATCTTCAGCTTGCCCTTGCCGGGCACCACGAAGTCGGTGGCGCGGTACTGGTCGCCGAAGGCGTGGCGGCCGATGATGATCGGCTGGGTCCAGCCGGGGATCAGGCGGGGCACGTTCTTGCAGATGATCGGCTCGCGGAAGACCACGCCGCCCAGGATGTTGCGGATAGTGCCGTTCGGCGACTTCCACATCTTCTTGAGCTTGAATTCCTCCACCCGCGCTTCGTCAGGAGTGATGGTGGCGCACTTGATGCCGACGCCGTGCTTCTTGATCGCCTCGGCGGCCTCCACCGTGACCTTGTCGTCGGTGGCGTCGCGATGCTCCATCCCGAGGTCGTAATAGTCGATCTTCAGGTCCAGGAAGGGGAAGATCAGCTTGTCCTTGATCATCTTCCAGATGATCCGGGTCATCTCGTCACCGTCGAGGTCGACGACCGGGTTCGCGACTTTGATCTTGGCCATACGACGTTCAGCTCCTGGACGGGATTTTGTTTGGTTGGCCGTATAACCGCAGCGGGGCCGGACGCAAACCCCGCGCGCGCGTCACACGCGCGCTTCCTCGCCTGATGGACATCGGGGGGTTGCGCAAGGCCCGCCCGACGATTGAAAAGCGCTCATGTCAGAACCGTTGGCGCCTGCGCCCGTCGTCATCCTCAACGCCCCACAGTTGGCGGAGAACATCGGAGCCGTGGCCCGGGTGATGGCTAACTTCGGCCTGGCCGAGCTGCGGATGGTCAATCCCCGCGACGGCTGGCCCCAGGGGCGCGCATGGGCCTCTGCGTCCGGCGCCGACTGGCCGCTGAACGACGCCCGCCTGTACGACAGCGTCGCCGAGGCGGTGGCAGACCTCCAACTGGTCTACGCCACCACAGCGCGGCCTCGGGAGCTGCAGCTGCCGATCCTCACCCCGCGTGAAGCGGCCATGGAACTGTCGCGCGCCACCGGCGAGGGATTGCGCACCGGCCTGCTGTTCGGCGGCGAGCGGGCCGGGCTGGAGACCATGGACATCGCGCTGTGCCGGGCGGTGGTGACTATCCCTATCGACCCCCGTTTTCGCTCGCTCAATCTCGCCCAGGCGGTAGCGATCAATGCCTATGAGTGGCGCCTCACCGTGCTCGACCGCCCGCCGGAGAAGTTCCTCGGAGGCGCGCCGCCCGCGCAGGGCGCGGCCATGATGGGTCTCTACGAGCACCTTGAGCGCGAACTCGAAGACTCAGGCTTCTTCCACCCCCCCGAGAAGACGCCGTCCATGGTCCAGAACCTGCGCTCGGCCCTGGGCCGCGCCGGCTTCACCGACCAGGAGGTGCGCACCCTGCGCGGCGTGGTGACCGCCCTGTCGCGCGGGCGCGGCCGGGTGCTGGAGAAGATCGCGCGCAACAAGGCCAGGCAGGAGAGCCAGGAATGATGACGTCAGCCCGTCAGGCAGCCGAGGCCTATGTGCAGCGCGTTCGCGCCCGCGACGCCAAGGGCGTCGCCGGCCTGTTCGCGGAAGGCGGCGAGCTTGCCTCGTCCAATGGCCGCCGCGCGGTGGGCCGGGAAGCCATTGCGGCGTTCTACGAAGACACCTTCGCAAGGGTGGGACCGGTTCCGCAGATTGTGCGCGCCATCGGCGAGGGCCCGGTATGCGCCGCCGAGCTGCACGTGACCGCCGCCTCCGGCCAGGTCGCCAAGGTGATCGACGTGTTCGAGCTGGGGGCTGACGGATTCATCACTTCGCTCAACATCTATCGCCAGGGCGCGTGAGCGCCGCCGGAGACTGCGCCACGGCCTATTTCGATCGCGTCCGCGCGCGCGATCCCGCCGCCATCGCCGGCATGTTCGCCGAAGACGGCAGGCTGACCATGCCCGACGGGATGGTCCTGGTAGGCCGGGCGGTGATCCTGGACTTCTATCGGGCGGCCTTCGCCAAGGCTCCGCCGACGCCCCGGATCACGCGGCTCATCAGCCAGGACGATGTCTGCGCGGCGGAGTTGAGCGTGACCCGCGCCAATGGCTCGTTCGTCAGGGTGGTGGACGTGTTCGAGCTCGGCCCGGACGGCCTCATCGTCTCGCTGCGGATCTATCGCCAGGGGTCGTGAATCTTGACTCCGCGAAGGCCGGTGGGCATACACCGCCCCTTTCCGCCGCCGGGCCTCCCGCGCGGGCCGGAATCCATGACGGGTTGATGCGAAGCCGCCGTTGAGATCGCGCTGTCCTTTTCTGGGAGCGCCGGCTCGGATCGAAGAAGAGTGAACCATGTCCAAGCGCCATAGCGCCAAGTACAAGCTCGATCGCCGGATGGGCGAGAACATCTGGGGTCGCCCCAAGTCCCCGATCAACTCCCGCGCCTACGGCCCCGGCCAGCACGGCCAGCGCCGCAAGCAGAAGGTCTCCGACTTCGGCCTGCAGCTGCGCGCCAAGCAGAAGCTGAAGGGCTACTACGGCAACCTCACCGAAAAGCAGTTCAGCCGCATCTACGAAGAGGCCGCCCGCCGCAAGGGGAACACCTCTGAGAACCTGATCGGCC
>CANJKG010000211.1 GCA_947474775.1 Caulobacteraceae bacterium
AGAGCTCCCGCCAGAGGGCGGCGGCCTCATCATAGATTCGGTCGTCTCCGCCGTTCATGCTTCCGACATCCGCGTTCGTCGCAGTCAACTCCGGGAGGGAGGCCATGTTCCGGATTAGATGGGATTAAGGGACACAGGCGGCGCCGGGGTGGCGGCCCGGACACACATGAATGCGAATCTTTTGACCTAAATCAGAGGGCCGGATTGGGCTCGTCCTCCCCATCGGCCGGTGTATCTGACAGGCGCCCCCGAGGAGGACTTCCGTTGGATCGACCGCTACCCGTCATAGACGACATCAACCGCGACTGCTGGGAAGGCGCGAGGAACAATCGCCTGGTCATCTACCGCTGCGGCGAGTGCCGGTACTGGATCCACCCGCCGCTGGAAGCCTGCCCGCAGTGCCAGTCCGAGCGCGTCGCTGGCGAGGAAGTCAGCGGCAAGGGCGCCGTCTACAGCTGGTCGGTCATGTACTCCAAGGGCAACCCCGGCTTCGATCACAAGCTGCCCTACGCCACGGTGATCGTCGAGCTGCCCGAGCAGGAGCACCTGTTCACCATCGGCAACATCGACTGCGACCCCAAGGACATCGAGATCGGCATGCCGCTCGAGGTCACCTTCGAAAAGATCAACGACGAGGTGACCCTGCCGCAGTGGCGCCCCGCCACGGGAGCCGCCCGATGAGCCATCCGTTCCGCGACCGCACCGCCATCGTGGGCGTGGGCCACAGCCCGTGCTCCAAGACGCCGACCATCTCGCCCTACCTGAACACGGTGCGCACCCTGAAGCAGGCGATCGCCGACGCCGGGCTGGAGCCCTCGGACATCGACGGCGTCTGCGCGCTGGCCACCGGCGGCGAGCCCTCTCCGCTGGACATGGTCCAGGCGCTGGGTCTGCCGGGCGTCACCTGGTACGGCGGGGGCCTGGGCGGCGGCGTGGGGCCGGGCCTGGTGGCCAACGCCGCCATGGCCGTGGCCTCGGGCCTCTGCACCACCGCCATCGCCTACCGCACGATGGCCGTGCCGCGGCCAGGGGATGGCACCTACAACTTTTTCGGGCCGGCCAAGCTGGGCGGCGCGGCGAACTTCATCCAGCCCTACGGCCACGGCGTCTTCATGCAGTACTTCGCCGCCTGGTATCAGCGTAAGCGTAAGGTGTTCGGCGTCACCGACGAGCAAATGGGGGCCTATGTGACCGCCATGCGCGACAACGCCACGCGCAACCCCCACGCGGTGCTCGGCAAGCCGATGACCATGGACGAGTACCTGGCCTGTCCCTATGTGGCCGAGCCGCTGCGCCGGTTCGACTGCGACATGCCGGTGGACGTCAGCGGGGCGGTGATCGTGACCACCGCCGAGCGCGCCCGCGACCTGCGCCAGAAGCCGGTCTACATTTCCTCGGTGTCCACCGGTACGGGCCCGCGTCCCCACATGGCCTTCTGGCACGACTACGACCAGAGCGCGGCCCACTTCGCGGCCAAGACCATCTGGAAGAACGCCGGCATGGGCCCCGAGGACATGGACTTCGGGATGATCTACGACGGCTTCGCGCCGCTGGTGCTCTACAACCTCGAGGAATACGGCTTCGTGCCCAAGGGCGAGGCCGGGCGGTTCCTGGGCGACGGCGGCCACCTGCGCGACGGCGCCTTCCCGCTCAACCCGCACGGGGGCAACAACAGCGAGGGCCGCAGCCACGCCATCGGCCATATGGTGGAGGCCACCCAGCAGCTGCGCGGCCAGGCGGGCGCGCGTCAGCTCAAGAAGGCGAACACCACCTTCGTCAACGGCGGCGCGATCATGCTCGCCGGCGCTGTGGTGCTGCACAACTAGCGAAAGCGGCCCTCAGACCCGGATGTCGAGCAGGGATCCGGGTCGCAGCACCTTGGTCGGTGCGGGTGCGGTGGGGTCGGGTGTCCGGACCACCGGAGCCGGCGCAGCTGCGGCGGGTTCCTGCGCCGGCGTCTGGGCGGCCGTGGTCCGGCCCATGGCCATGTCGAAGAAGGCCCGCGCGGCGGCCAGCTTGGCGGCGTCGGTGCGCTGGGCCTCGGGGGCCTGGGCGGGCGCGAACGGCTGCGGGCGGATCGGGGTCAAGTCTGGGCTCGAAACATGGTTAACGCCGCCTGACCCTAGGCGGCGAGACTCAACGCCGGGTTAATGAGGCTAGGACCGCTCGCGGGCGTCGGCGTCGGCGCGGCGGCGCCAGCGCCGGGAATAGGCCAGCGCGCTCACGATCAGGATCACGAACACCGCCGCGCTGATCGCGAAGGCCGACCAGACGTAGACGGCGTACTTGCCCGCATCGAGGTCGAGCATCCCGTCAGCTCCTTGAGCAAGATCGCTTCAGGCTGAAGCGATCTTGCCCAAACCTTAGAGTAGAGAGCCTGATTCACGGCTTAAATCGGAACGATTTAAGCCGATCAGGCTCTCGCCGCGCGCAGGGCGGCGGCCTCGGCGCGGCGGCGCCACACCTCCCCGCGGATGCGCACCAGCCACAGGGACCCGAAGGCCGAGGTGTAGGCCAGCGCCATCAGCAGCAACGGGACCAGGAACACCGGCGGCATGGCCGGCCCGCCCTCGCGCAGCACCGAGGCGCCCTGGTGCAGGCTGTTCCACCACTCGACGCTGTAGTGGATCACCGGCAGGTTCACAGCACCCACCAGGGCCAGGATCGCCGAGGCCCGCCCCGCCTTTGTCTCGTCGTCTATGGCGCCGCGTAGCGCGATATAGGCCAGGTAGATCAGGAACAGGATCAGCACTGAGGTCAGCCGCGCGTCCCAAACCCACCAAGCGCCCCACATGGGCCGGCCCCACAGGGAGCCGGTGACCAGGGCCAGGAAGGTGAAGCCGGCGCCCAGGGGCGCGGCCGCGGCCGCTGCGGCGTCGGCCAGGACGTGGCGGAACACCAGCGACAGGAAGCTGGCCACCGCCAGGCATGCGTAGACGAACATGGCCAGCCAGGCGGCCGGCACATGGATGAACATGATCCGCACCGTGTCGCCCTGCTGGTAGTCCTCAGGCGCGGTGAACCCTAGCCACAGGCCGGCCAGTCCCAGGCCAATGGCGATGACCCCGAACAGCGGCGCGGCCCAGCGCGAGAAGGACATGAACCGTTCCGGGTTGGACAGGAAGGCGGGCGCCGGGATCATGCCTGCGGCATAACCTTCGGCGGGGAGAGCGGCAAGGTGGCTCTCAGGTCAGCGCATTGCGGCAGGCTCCGGCCATGGCGACAGGTCCGAGCGCCACGGCGGCGGCGGCGTAGGCGCCCAGCAGCGCCAGTCCCGATTGCCAGGGCAGGCCGCCCGCGAAGGCGTCCAGGGCCCCGCCGCCGAAGATCACCGGCGGCACGAACAGCGGCAGAACGATCACCGCCGTCAGCAGGCCGCCGCGCCGGGCGCCCAGGCTCAGCGCGGCGCCGATCCCGCCGGTGAAGGCGAAGGCCAGCCCGCCGACCAGCGCGCAGAGGAAGATCAGCGGGGCCAGCGCCGGATCGGCCCCCAGCGCGATGGCCGCCACCGGTGCGGCGACCGCCAGGGGCGCGCCGGTGGCCAGCCACTGGCCCAGGCACTTGATGGCGCAGACCAGTTCCAGCGGCGTCTCGGAGAGGACCAGTCCCTCCAGGGCGCCGTCCTCGTAGTCGCGCTCGAACAGGCGGTCGAGACAAAGCAGGGAGGCCAAAGCCAGGGCGACCCAGGCGGCGCCGAGCGCGATGGCGGCCAGCCGCTCAGGCTCCGGCCCGATGGCCAACGGCATGAGGGTGGCCACGCCGGCGTAGAAGCCGACGGCGATCAGCGGCCCGCCGCCGCGGCCCCAGGCCAGCGCCGCCTCCCGGCGTAGCAGGACCAACGCCCGGCTCACGCGGGTATCTCCAGCTCGCGGGCCGGGATCGGCAGCGGGTCGTGGACGGCCGCCAGGATCAGGCCGCCGCCGGCCAGGTGGCGCGCCATCATCTCACCAAAGCGGGCCCGCCAGCGGGCGTCGAGCGGACTGAGCGGCTCGTCCAGCAGCCAAAGCGCGCGCGGCGCGGCCGCCAGCCTGGCCAGCGACAGGCGCCGCCGCTGGCCGGCCGAGAGCCGCCGGACCTCCAGGGCAAGCAGGCGCGAAAGCTCCAGGTCGGCCACGGCGGTCTCCAGCGCGCCTGGTGAGGCGCCGTCCCATCGCGTCCAAAAGGTGAGTTCCTCGGCCGCCGTGCGCGCCGGCTTGAGCCCGTCCTGGTGGCCGAGGAAGTGCAGGCCCGAGGCCCGCGCCGCCGCCGGATCGGCCGCGCCGAAGCCGATCGTCCCGGCCTCGGGCGCCAGCAGGCCGGCCACCGCGCGCAGCAGGCTGGTCTTGCCCGCGCCGTTCGGACCGGTGACCGCGCAGACTTCGCCGGCCGCCAGCGTCAGGTTCAGCCCATCGAACAGATGTCGCCCGCCACGCCGGAGCGCCAGTTCGGTGATCGCCAGCGCCTGGATCACGTTTGCCTTCTCCGCGAACGGGGGAGGCCAGGGCTCTCATCAGCGCGCACAGCCCGATTCATGCGCGGAATTTCCTCACAGCACAGCTGTCGACTGTACCCGAATGGACGTGTGGAAATCTTGGGCCTATGAAGCGCCCGGCCGCCGTCGCTCCGGGGGACGTACGCCGCGCGGGACCGGACGCTGTGTGTCCGCTTCTAAAAGCGCGCGATCCCTGGGTTGGACGTGGAGCGGCCGAGAGCAGAGAGAGGATCCCCCATATGGCGTCGCTGGACAGCCTCAATACCCGCCGCGAACTGAAGGTGGGTGACAAGACCTACGCTTACTACAGCCTTCGCGCCGCTGAGGAAGCGGGACTTTCCGGCGTTTCGCGCCTGCCGGTCTCCATGAAGGTGCTGCTGGAGAACCTGCTGCGCAATGAGGACGGCGACACGGTGGGCGCCGCCGACCTGCAGGCGGTCGCCGCCTGGCTGGACAACAAGGGCGCCGTCGAGCACGAGATCAGCTTCCGCCCGGCCCGGGTCCTGATGCAAGACTTCACCGGCGTTCCGGCGGTGGTCGATCTGGCCGCCATGCGCGACGCCATGACCCACCTGGGCGCCGACCCGGAGAAGATCAACCCGCTGAACCCGGTGGACCTGGTCATCGACCACTCGGTGATGATCGACTACTTCGGCACCGCCAAGGCGTTCGGTCAGAACGTCGACCGTGAGTACGAGCGCAACATGGAGCGCTACCGCTTCCTGCGGTGGGGCTCCTCGGCCTTCAACAATTTCCGCGTCGTGCCGCCCGGGACCGGCATCTGCCACCAGGTGAACCTTGAGTACCTGGCCAAGACCGTGTGGACCAACGACGAGGACGGCCAGACCGTCGCCTATCCGGACACGGTCGTGGGCACCGACAGCCACACCACCATGATCAACGGCCTGGCGGTGCTGGGC
>CANJKG010000212.1 GCA_947474775.1 Caulobacteraceae bacterium
GTCCCCACCAAGATCCTCGGGCCGCAGGGCGGGGTGGTGTCCGACGCCGTGCGGGCGATCGACTACCTCACCGCCGCGGCGCCGGGCGCCAACCTGGTGGCCAGCAACAACAGCTGGGCCGCCGACGGCGGCTCCCAGGCCCTGCTGGGCGCCATCGGCCGCGGCGCCACGGCCGACGTGCTGTTCGTGGCCGCCGCCGGCAACGGCGGCGCCGACAAGGTGGGCGACAACAACGATCTCACCCCCAGCTATCCCGCCAGCTACAGCACCGTGGCCATATCCGGTTACGAAGCGGTGATCTCGGTGGCCTCGATCACCAGCACCGGCGCCCGCTCGTCCTTCTCCAACTACGGTCCGACCAGCGTCGATCTCGGCGCGCCGGGCTCCTCGGTCCAGTCGACCCTGCCGGGCGGCGTCTACGGCGGGATGAGCGGCACCTCCATGGCGACCCCGTTCGTCACCGGCGCCATCGCCCTCTACGCCGCGGCCAATCCGGCCGCCAACGCCTCGCTGATCCGCACCGATCTGCTGGCCTCGACCCAGCCGACGGCCTCGCTGGCGGGCGCCGTCGCCAGCGGCGGGCGCCTGGACGTCTCGGCCTTCCTCTATCGGACCTCGACCGCGGGCGTCAGCGTCGCCGGAGGCGGCGGCAACGACACCATCGGGGTGACCACCTCCACCGCCGGGCTTGGCAAGTCGACGGTGTTCAACGACACGATCACCGGCGGCGCGGGGAACGACAAGCTGGACGGCGGCCCAGGCGTCGACCGCCTGGCCGGCGGGGCGGGCAACGACACCTATACGATACAGGATCCCGGCGACACGATCGTGGAGCTGGCCGGCGACGGGACCGACCAGATCAACGCGCCCTTCAGCGTCGCCCTGCTGGCCGCGGAGGTGGAGAAGCTCACACTCACCGGGACCCTGGCCCTCTACGCGGCCGGCAACGGCCTGGCCAACACCCTCACCGGCAACACCGGCGCCAACCTTCTGGACGGCGCGGCGGGGAACGACACCCTGAACGGCGGCGAGGGGAACGACACCCTCATCGGCGGCGCCGACAACGACAAGCTCGCCGGCGGGGCGGGCGCGGACTCCATGGCCGGCGGGGCCGGAGACGACAGCTACGAGATCGACGATCCCGGCGACACCGTGCTCGAGGTCGCCGGCGGCGGGACCGACCTGGTGAACAGCCTCATCAGCGTCACCCTGTCCGGCGAGGTGGAGAAGCTCACACTCACTGGAACGGCCGCGATCAACGGGACCGGCAACGGGCTGGCCAACACCCTCACCGGCAACACGGCCGCCAACCTGCTCGACGGCGGCGCGGGCGCGGACACCTTGAGCGGCGGAACCGGAAACGACACCCTGGTCGGCGGCGCCGAGAACGACAGGCTGACCGGCGGCGGCGGCGGCGGCGGCGATTCCATGTCAGGCGGCGCCGGCGACGACAGCTATGACGTGGACGACGCCGGCGATCAGATCGGCGAGGCCGCGGACGCCGGCGACGACCTGGTCACCAGCGCCGTGACCTTCACGCTCTCGGCCAATATCGAGCGGCTCACCCTCTCAGGCACGGAGAACATCGACGGCGCCGGCAATGCGCTGGCCAACACGCTCATCGGCAACACCCGGGGCCAACCGCCTGGAGGGCGGCGACGGGGAGGACACCCTCACCGGGAACGCCGGCGCCGACACCCTGGTCGGAGGGGCCGACGACGACAAGCTGACCGGCGGCGCGGGCGCCGATTCCATGGCCGGCGGCGCAGGCGACGACATCTACGACGTGGACGACGCCGGCGATCTGATCCTGGAAGCCGTCAACGACGGCGCCGACCTGGTCAACGCCACGGTGAGCCACACCCTCTCGGTCAATGTCGAGCGGCTGACGCTCAAGGGAACCGCGTCGATCAATGGGACCGGCTCGGGCGACGACAACACCCTGACCGGCAACGCCGCCGCCAACCTGCTGAGCGGCATGGGCGGCGCCGACACCCTGAGCGGCGGACTCGGTGACGACACCCTGAACGGCGGGGCCGGCGTCGACAAGCTGACCGGCGGCACGGGCGCGGACCGGTTCCTGTTCCAGAAGGGCGAGGCGGCGGGCGACATCGTGGTCGACTTCGCCGACGGCGACCTGATCGAACTGCGCGGCTACGGTGCGGGCTCGACGCTCACCGCCCTCGCGGGTGGCAAAAACTGGCAGGTCACCGACGGCGTCACCCAGGCGACCGAGACCATCGTGCTCAACAACAAGTACCTGCTGGCGGCCGGCGATTTCCTGTTCACCTGAGCGAAGCGAGGCTCGGCCTCGATCGATTCACCCCGGCGAAGGCCGGGGTCCTGCCTCCGCCACTCAGGCCGGCAGGGAGTCCCAGTAGGCTTCCATCTTCTTGCGCAGGGCCGCGTCGGGCAGCCTGCCCCTGGCCGCGCCCACGTTGTCCTCCAGGTACGATGTCTTGGTCATGCCCGGGATCGCGCAGGTCACCGCTGGGTGCGACAGTGAGTATTTCAGGAAGAACTGCGCCCAACTCGTGGCGCCCACCTCGGCGGCCAGGTCAGGCAAGGGCCGCCCGCCCACCCGGCTGAACAGGGTCGAGCGCCGCCCGCCGAACGGCACGTTCAGCAGCACCGCCACGCCGCGCTCCTGCGCCACCGGCAGCACTGTCTCGGCCGCCTCCCGGTCGTCGATGGAATAGTTCACCTGCACGAAGTCGAAGCGGTGCTTCTTCATCGCCGCCGCCAGATCCGCGTGCTGGCGGTCCAGGGAGGTGGTGACCCCGATGTAGCGGATCGTGCGCCCGGCCTTCAGCTCCTGGAGCACCGGCATCATCGGGTCCACGCCGGCGAGGTTGTGCGCCTGCATGAGGTCGATGTGGTCGGTCTGCAGCCGGCGCAGGGATTCGGCCACCGAGGCCCGGCCGGCCTCCGCCGTTGTCGCCCCGAACTTGGAGGCGATGAACAGCTTGTCGCGGTTGCCCAGTTCCTTGACCAGGGCCCCGATCACTTCCTCCGAGCGGCCGTAGCTGGCCGCCGTGTCCACCAGGGTCGACCCCAGTTCCGGCATCCGCTTCAGCACCGCCTTGCGCGATTCCAGTTCCGCCGGGTCGGCGACCCCATAAGCGTTGGTGCCTAGGCCGACGATCGGCAGGCGCTCGCCCGTCGAGGGGATCGGCTTGGTCAGGATGGCCTCGGCCGCCTGGGCCTGGCCGGCCAGCGGCGCCAGGGCCGCGGCGCCCGCGAGCAGGATCGCCTCGCGCCTGGAGGGTCGGGCTGTAGAAAACGACGACGTCATTTCCAAATCACCTTTCAAGGGCCCCCGCCCCGCGGATGATCCTCGCGGATCAGGCGTGAGCTTGCCAGCGCCGCGCGGCGCGCTCAATGCCCTGGTGCGGGATATCGGCGCTAGCGCCTGATCTGCTCAGGCGCGCCGCAGTTCGCGCACGCAGGCCTGCAGCAGCTGGGTCCGGGCGCCGTCGGAGCCACCCTGGGCCAGTTCCTCCAGCGCGCCCCTCAGCGGCTCTCCGTGGTGCCGCACGCCCAGTTTCCAGACCTCGGCCCGGACCTCGGCGGGACTCACGGATTTCGACAGCCAGCCGAACATGCCTATTTCGATCCTGGTGGCTTCAGGAACGAAGACACCTGCACCGGCGGCTTCGGCTTTTCCTTCTTGGGTTTGCGGACCTCGCGGTTGGACTTCTTCTGGCCTTTGGCCATGGCTCGGCTCCTGGGTCGGACTTCCGAGCAGGATCGGTTCAGATGGAATCATCTGAGCCGTGAATCCTGCTCTAAATCAAAAGCGTAGAGCCTGATCCACGGTTCGATTCGAACCGATCAGGCTCGACGGGATCAGCGGCTGCTGCGGGGATCGCTGAGAAACCCCTTGCGCGCGGTCGTGGGGCGCACGCCGGTGGAGCGGGGGTCGGCGAGGTCGCGCCGGACGGGCGTCGATGGTGCGTAGGTTTTCATGCTGGGGCCTTTCCGGCCGGACCCGTGCGGAGATTGCCGCGGTTAGGGCGGTGGCGACCTTAGCATGTCGCAAGGCCGCACGGTCAGCGCGTTTATTGTCCAGAGCCCAGCGGACTGGGCGCGCGCGCCGCCACCCGGCCGCGAAGCCGTTCCAGTTCCTGGCGCAGGCGCGCTGCGTCGGCGGCCACGTCGGCGGCGTCCGACTGCAGCTGGGCGTTACGCTGGCGCAGGTAGGCGTTCTCCTTCCGCAAGGCGTCGAGATCGGCCTCTTCCGGCTTCACCGGCCGCGGCCACGCACGAGGGCGTAGGCCGGGCGGGCCAGCATGACGACGAGCACGCAGGCGGTGGACGCTAGGAAGAACGTGAGCATGACTTGATCTCAAGGAGCAACCGCATCGGGGAGGTTCGACCGCTTCGGTGGCGGCACGCGCCCGACGGCGCTGGACTCCATATGGGGACGCCGGCCACGGATTGCGAGCGGGCCCCGCCTATCCCACCCGCGTCCAGAGCTGCGACTTGCAGATGATCCCCGCCAGCACGCAGCCCTTGGCCCGCAGGTTCTGGGCGCCCACCAGCCGCGCCGTGCCCGAGAAGGTCATCCCCATGTCCGGCGCGAACACACGGCCGCGCCAGGCCCCGCTCTGGTCCTGCCGCAGGTCGCGGAACACCTGCAGGCCGATCAACTCCTTGGTGCCGGCCTTGCGGGCGTCCTCCTTGGCCTCGGCGTTGGCCCATACGATGGTCCCGCAGGCGTTGGCGCCGCACGGGCGGATGTCCACCTCCACGCTGCTCTTGGGATTGCGCCAGAGGCCGAACACGCTTGCCTCAGGCGCGGGCGCCTGGGATTGTGCGCCCGTCGCAAGGGTCAGGCCAAGGGCGGCGATCAGGGCGGGGAGGAATCTGCGGGCGCTCATGTCACGGCCCTCCTAGCGCAGGAATGGGTCAAGGCGAACACCTCTCCCTTGCCTTCCGTTCCCCTTTCGCGTAGGTACCCGCCCCTTCGGGACAGCCTGGCCAACGGCATGCCAGGGCGGTCCATCAATACGCCAAGAGGACGGGGCTCCGGCTCCGCAGAGAAATGCCCAAACTGAAGACCAAGTCGGGCGTGAAGAAGCGCTTCAAGATGACGGCGTCTGGAAAGCTGAAGGCCGGCGTCGCCGGCAAGCGCCACCGCCTGATCAGCCACAACGCCAAGTACATCCGTCAGAACCGCGGCACCAAGGTGATGAGCGAAGCTGATACCAAGATCATCAAGCTTTGGCTCCCCTACGGCCTCTAAGGAGAATCTGACAGATGGCACGCGTGAAAAGGGGCGTCACCGCCCACGCCAAGCACAAGAAGGTTCTCGAGCAAGCCAAGGGCTTCTACGGGCGCCGCAAGAACACCATCCGCAC
>CANJKG010000213.1 GCA_947474775.1 Caulobacteraceae bacterium
GCCTGTTCCGGGGAGGCGGCGACGAAGCCTATGGTTCCGCCGTTGGCGTGGCAGGCCGGCTCGCCGTTGATGGGGATGGATACAGCGAACACGCTGCCGTTGTGGCGGTAGAACACCCGGTGCCGATCGAGCACGCCTGGCGGCGCCCCCAGCGTCCCCAGCACCTTGTCGTAGAAGGCCTTGGCCTTCTCCAGATTGTTGGTCCCGATCACGACGTGCGACAGCATGCGGCTTGCCTCCCTGTGTTGCGGACAGGGTTAGAGGCTGGCCGCGGACTTTTGAACCACGGAAAGAAGATTTTTAAGCCCGCCCTAGATTCTCCGGGACGCCCCGTGCGGGAGAGGGTCAGCCTGGGACCCGGCCTTCGCAGGGATCAGCGGACCTAGAGAGGACTAGCGGCCCGGTTCGGTCATGGCCGGCGGATCGCTGGCCGGGAAGCTTTCCACCAGGGCCTCGTCGAGGGCGGCTTCGCGTTCGGCGCGCAGGCGGGCGTTGAGGGCGACGCTGGCGTCCATGCGGGCGAGCTGGTCGGGGGTGGCGTCGGCCTGGTGGCGCTTCTTCCACTCGCCCTGGGGCATGCCGTAGACGGCCTCGCGGGCCTGGTCGCGGTTCAGCGCGCCCTCCGAGGCCTCGCTCACCCAGTCGGCGAGGCAGTTGCGGCAGAAGCCCGCCAGGCCCATCAGGTCGATGTTCTGGACGTCCGTGCGCAGTCGAAGGTGATCGACCAGCCGGTGGAAGGCCTGGGCGGCGAGGCGGTCGTCGATCTGGGCGGCCATGGGGGTCTCGGAGACAAGGAGGACAGAGCCTCCTTAGCACCGATCATCCCGGCGGTCTCAGCCGCCCAGGGCGTCGGTCGGCAGGATCGGGGCGTCGGCGGCCTGGTCTTCCGGCGTGGCGGGGTCGCGGCGCGCGGCCTCGGCGGCGGAAGGTGGGCGGCCATTGATCCACCCCGGGCGAGGGGGCTCCTTGTCCTGGTTCCAGCTACCTGGGGTCCAGCTACGCTCTTCGTATCCGTGCATATCGCACCTCGCTCATGCCCCGTTGGGAAGAACAGACGCGGTGGAAACTGACGAACCGGGGGCCGCGATCCGGGCCATTTGGATATTCAGCGGGCCGAGCCTCCTCCAAAGGGGGCTGGCGGTCGCCTCAAGTCCTTGTGATATGCCGGAGCCTCGCCGGCGGATGATCCGCGCGGCTGTGGACCGAGGGCGTAGGACAGGTGGCGGAGTTAGAGGGGCGGGGCGTCGGGCTGTTGCGGACGGCCAGGGCGCTGACCGAGGCGACCTATGACGCGCTGAGCGGCAGCATGCCCCGGCTGTGGCCGCTGTGGGCGCTGTGGCTGGGCTGGCTGATCGCTGTGGGGGTGCTGTCGCCGAAGGCGGCGGAGCCTTCGCTGGCGTCGCTGCTGTCGGTCTGGAACCTGGCCTCGGCCGTGGTCGGCTTGGCGCTGTCGGCGGTGGCGCTGCGGGTGCTGCTGGGCGTGCCGGGGTCGGTGCTGAGGATCGACGGCCGGCTGGCGCGGTTCGTGGGCGCCACCTTGCTGATGGAGGCGATGCTGACCGTACCGATGATGCTGCTGATCGGACCGGCGGCGAAACCGCCTCCGGAAACGGCGGAGGGCGCGGTGACAGCCGCGGTGATCCTGGTCGTCCTGCCGGTGGCGATCTGGGTGAACCTGAGGCTCGCCCTGTGGCCGCTGGACGGGCTGGCGGCGGGTGGGCGGCTGGGCCTGCGGGGCGCGTGGGCCAGCATGCGCGGCCGGATCGGGTCCTATTTCTGGGCCCTGGCCGCCCTGCTGCTGCCATCGATCGGGCTGGGCTTCGGCCTCGAACTGCTGTCCAAGGACAGCCGCATCACCACCGGCCCCGCCAGCGTGCTGACCTTGCTGGCGATCGCTCTGGAGCTCGGGCTGCAGGCCAGCCTCTACCGGGCGGTCGTGCGCGACGGCCGCCCGGGTTAGGTCACGTCGCCAGCTTACTTCTCCAGGGTCACCACGGGCGCGAAGCCGCCGTAGATCATCCGCTTGCCGTCGAAGGGCATGGGGTTCTTCTCGGGGTTGAAGCGGTCGTCGGACTTCATGAGCTCTTCCATGCGGCCCATGCCGGCGTCGCGGGTGGCCTTGTCGGGCCACTCGATCCAGGAGAACACCACGGTCTCCTCGGCCGTGGCCTGCACGGCGCGGCGGAAGTCGGTGAGCTTGCCGTCGGGGACGTCGTCGCCCCAGCACTCGATGACCCGAACGGCGCCCAGCTCCATGAACAGGGTGTCGCCGAGATTGGCGTGGTCGATGAACCTCTGCCTGTTGGCGGTGGGCACCGCGATCACGAAACCGTCGATATAGGACATGGGCGTCGTTCCTTCTGGAAGGGTTAGGCGGGAGGACCGCTTTCCACCGTGGCCGGGTCCATCCACATGGGCTCGAACATGTGGCCGTCGGGGTCGGCGAAGGCGCGGCTGTACATGAAGCCCATGTCCTGGGGCGGGCGGACGTCGGCCTCGCCGCCGGCCTGGGCCGCGGCCTCGGTGACCGCATCGACGTCGGCGCGGCTGTCGAAGGACAGGCACACCAGCACCTCGGTCGCGGCCTCGGCGTCGGCGATCTTCCTGGGCGTGAAGGTGGAGAAGAAGCCGTGGGTCAGGATCATGAAGTAGATGGTCTCGGACCAGACCATGCAGGCGGCGACCTCGTTGCTGAACTGCGGGTTCTTCACGCAGCCGATGGCCTCGTAGAAGCGCTCCGAGGCGGCGAGGTCAGCCACCGGCAGGTTGACGAAGATCATCTTGGGCACGTGGGGGCTCCTCTTTCGTCGCCGTTGTGGCCCAAGGACGAACGGGAGGGAAAGCCCCCGACATCGGCGCGGCGATTTTTTCGGGTGGCGGCTACACTGGTTCCGTGGTGACCTTCCCGCGCGGGGAAACTCTGGGCACGCACGCCCAATCCGGCCGGATCGACGCCTTGCCGGTATCGACCTTCTGAAAGGAGCCGGATATCCATCCGGCTCCGCCGCAATTAGGCGCCTCGCCGGGCCCCCGGCAAAGCCCCCGCGAGCAGCGCGTCAGGCGCACCCAACCGATAAGCCCCACGCCCCACGAACTCCAGGTATCCCTGGTCTCGCAGCACCTGCAATTGCTGGCGGATTTTTGGGCGGACGTTGCGATTGTGGGGGAAGATCGCCTGGAGACGGGATTCGGCGGCGTAGACGTCTTCCAGGTTGAAGCTCGGGCGACCGATGGCTTCGACGGCCTTCATCACCGCCAGCAGCCAGCCCCGCGCTTCCAGCGTCCGATCGCGCAGGAAGACGGTGCTGTCCCATTGGGCGCGGATGCTCTCCCTGGACATCCACTGGCGGTCCCGCAGGAGGATGATCCGGCCGGACTGGGGAACGCGGCTCAGGTTGATGTTGCAGCCGATCCAGCCAGCGCGCCGGGCCGTGGGCGCGAGGGGTTTCCGCTCTTCGATTAGGTCGAGGACAAAGAAGTGCTTCGGCACGACGAACAGGTCGGTGGCCTCGCGGGAGAACGGATCGTAGCTCAGCAGCATCAGGTGGGGATTGTTGCGGGCCGCAAGTCGCTGGATCATGGTCGCATAGGCGCCGTCGGCGACACGCGGGCCGAAGCGGCCCTTGGTGCTTTTCAGCTCGTATTCCTCGCGGCAGGCCGGGCAGCGCAGGTCGCCCACGGGGCTGTTGTTCGGCAGCGGGTCGAGGGTCGGCGCGCCGCAACTCGGGCAGCCGATGCGGCGGGCCCACAACTCGGTGGTGACGCGCGCCTTCTGAGACCCGCTGGCGAAATGCACCGGCGCCTCTTCGAATCCCAACGGCCGGTCATCGTCGCCTTGCATGGACGGCAATGTGGCCGCGAGGGGTGAGGCGTCCGTTAACCGTGAACCTTCGGCGGTCTTGTCCTTAGGGCCACGGGGGCGAGTTTGCTCTGGCGATCGGTCGGCTCAAGGACGAGCGCGCAGCGCTCGCCGCGGCGCGGCGGCCCGAAAGGGCCGTCCTTGACCCGCCCGATCGCCAGAGCTGAAATCTGACCATGGCCTAATCGGGTTTCCGCATCGCGAGGATGCGGAGCCTAGAGGTCTCCGACCTGGGTTCCGTCGATCTCGAAACCATCGGCGTCGAGGGTGACGAACTGCCGGGCGTCGAACTCGCAGGGACCTTCCTCTTCCCACTGGAGGTCGCCGTCGATCTCGCTGGCGAGTTCGGCCGCGTCGTGGGGCGTGTCCGCGAAGACGTGCGCGACGTAGTCGACGTAGGCATCAACGCGGCGGCGGACCTTGAAGAGCGGCATTCGACGTCTCCCGCGGCGTTGGCGGGTGGATTATGGAGCTGAAACAATGGGATAGAAACGTTTAGGGAGGGTTGTCCCCAAAAAAAGACCTGGGTCCCCGCCTTCGCGGGGATGAACGGAGCGGGGGCGAGCGCGCCCCTACAGCCGCCCCTTCCGGAACCGCTCCGCCGCCTCGGCCCGGGCCTCGGCCTTCACCCGCTTCACCGCCCCCCGGTCCGCCGTCTCGCCTTCCGGCGTCAGCACCTCGTTGGCGAACTCAAGGTCGAGCATCTTCAGGCGCTTGATCTCGTCGCGCAGGCGCGCGGCGGTCTCGAACTCCAGGTTGGAGGCGGCCTCGCGCATCTTGTTTTCCAGGTCGCGCAGGGTGGCCTTGAAGTTGTCGCCCATGAACGGCTTGCCGTCCTCGGCGACGCCCACCGGGACGGTGACGCGGTCTTTCTCGTAAGGGGAGGCCAGGATGTCCTTGATGCGGCTCTTGATGCTGGCCGGCGTGATCCCGTGCTCGAGGTTGTACTGCTCCTGCTTCTCGCGGCGGCGCCTGGTCTCGGCCATGGCGCGTTCCATGGAGCCGGTGACGGTGTCGGCGTAGAGGATCACCTTGCCGTCGACGTTGCGGGCGGCCCGGCCGATGGTCTGGATCAGGCTGGTCTCGGAGCGCAGGAAGCCCTCCTTGTCGGCGTCGAGGATGGCCACCAGGCCGCACTCGGGGATGTCCAGACCCTCGCGCAGCAGGTTGATGCCCACCAGGGCGTCGAAGGCGCCCAGCCGCAGGTCGCGGATGATCTCGATGCGCTCCAGGGTGTCGACGTCGGAGTGCATGTAGCGGACCCGCAGGCCCTGCTCGTGCATGTACTCGGTGAGATCCTCGGCCATCTTCTTGGTGAGCACGGTGATCAGGGCGCGGTAGCCCTTGGCGGCGGTCTGGCGGACCTGGTCGATGACGTCGTCCACCTGGGAGAAGCCGCCCGCCGAGACGGGCCTGACCTCCACCGGCGGGTCGATCAGGCCGGTGGGGCGGATCACC
>CANJKG010000214.1 GCA_947474775.1 Caulobacteraceae bacterium
CTGGCCGAGGTGAATATGGTCTCGGCGCCGGCGGTGGCCAAGGAGCGCGGCATCACCGTCTCTGAGAGCCGCCAGGACGACTCGCCGATCTACGAGAGCCTGGTGCGGATCACGGTCACCACCGAGAAGGGCAAGCGCTCCTTCGCCGGCTCCGTTCTGGCCGGGGCGCCGCGGGTGGTTGAGGTCAAGGGGATGGACCTGGATGCGCCGTTCGGGCCGACCATGCTCTACGTCAACAACCTGGATAAGCCGGGCTTCATCGGCAACCTGGGGGCGCTCCTGGCCGACGCCGGCGTGAACATCGCCACCTTCAACCTGGGCCGCGTCTCCGCCGGCGAGGACGCCATCGCCCTGGTGGGCATAGACCAGGCGCCGGCCGATGGTTTGCTGCAGAAGATCCAGGCCCTCCCGCACGTGAAGGAAGCCCGTACGCTCAGGTTCTAGCCTCCGCTCAGCGCGCCGAAGATCAGCACCTCGTCGCCCGGCGCAAGCGGGCGGCGGAGGTCGCGCGCGGCGTCCTGGCCCACGAAGACGCGCATGTGCTTGCGCACCCGGTCCTGCTCATCGACCACCCGGAAGCGCAGGCCGGGGTAAAGGCGGTCGAGGTCGCGCAAGACCTCGTCCACCGTCGCGCCGACCGCCTCCACCCGCGTCTCGCCGCCGGTGTAGGAAATCAGCTGCGAGGGGATCGAGACCCTGGTCATGGGACCGGCGTCGCCACTACGGAATAGATCTCCGGCAGGTGCGCGGCGATCTGGCGCCAGGTCGCGCCCTCGTCCTCGCTCATCCAGAGCTCGCCGCCGGTGGTGCCAAGGTAGAGGCTGACTGGCGCGCCCTCGTCGGCGCAGAAGGCCTGGCGCTTGACGGTGAACCAGCCCTGCTCGGCGGGGAAGCCGACGTCCTGGCGTTCCCAGCTCCGCCCGCCGTCGCGGGTGCGGTAGACGGCCGGCCTGCCGCCCGGGCTGGTGCGCGGCCACACCTCCGTTCCGTCCATGGGAAAGACCCAGGCGGTGTCCGGCTCGCGCGGGTGGGCGATGATGGTGAAGCCGATGTCGCCGATCTCGGGCGGCATGGCCTTGCCGATCCGCAGCCACTCGTCGGAGGGCTTGTCCAGCCGATAGATGCCGCAGTGGTTCTGCTGGTAGATGCGGTCGGGCCGTGCGGGCGAAAGCGCGATGTAGTGGGCGTCCTGGCCGTACTCCGGATAGGGGTCCGGCAGGAAATTGGCCTCGACGTTCCTGTTCAACGGCGCCCAGGAGGCGGCCTGGTCGCGGCTTTCGAAGACGCCGCCGGTGGAGGTGGCGACATACATGTGGGACGGATCGCGCGGGTCGATCCGCACCTGGTTCAGGAGGGCGCCGTCGGGCGTGCCGGTGTCGGGCGGGCACCAGTCGTAGTACTTCGGATTGTCGTTGAAGCCAGCGACCCCGTCCCAGGTCGCGCCGCCGTCGCGGCTCACAAACAGGCCGGGCGGCGAGGTTCCGGCCCACCAGACGCCGGGCTCGTCGGCGTGGCCGGGCTCCAGCCAGAATGTGCGGTCGACGGCCCGGCCCTGTTCGGGATCGGCCGCTTTGCCAAAGGCCGGCGGCTGCGCGGCCTCCGTCCAGGTCTTGCCGTCATCGGTGGAGCGGAAGATGGTCGGGCCCAGGTGTCCCGTGCTGGCGGCCATCAGCAGGGTGCGGCCGTCGCGGGGATCGAGCACCAGGTGGCTGACGATATGGCCCAGGAAGATCGGGCCCTGCACGTCCCAGCGCTGTCGCGCCGCGTCGCTGCGGTAGATCCAGGCCCCCTTGCGGGCGCCGATGAGAAGCTGGACGGGTTCGGGCATGGGTCACCTCCGTATCCAGGACGCGCGGGGGTCGCCCGATCCGACACCCGGGCGCAAATTCGTCAATGGAAATCCCGGCTGCGGATCAGGCGGCCGGTGACGCGGGAGCGGGCGGCGATGGGGCTGGCGTCCTCGCGCATCTCGCTCAGGCGGGGGGACAGGTCGGTGAAGCGCTGGGCCACCAGATGGACGACGCCGTCCGCCTTCTGCAGCTGGCCGTGGACCACCAGGAAGGAGGCGCTCATCACCAGTCGGCGGTTGGCTTCGAAGGCGTCCTTCCACACGACGATGTTGGCGATCCCGGTCTCGTCCTCCAGGGTCAGGAACACCACGCCCTTGGCGGTGCCGGGCCGCTGGCGCACCAGGACCAGGCCGCCGGCGGAGAGCCGGCGCTTGTCGCGGGCGTCCTTCAGCGCCGCGCAGGGCAGGACGCCCATGGCCGCCAGATCCTCGCGGAAGAAGCGGCAGGGGTGGGCCTTCAGGGACAGGCTGGTGGTGCGGTAGTCCTCGATCACCTCGTTCGGTTCGCTCATGAAAGGCAGCTGCACCTGGGCTTCCCCGAGGCCCTGGCCGGCGATCAGGGGGGCGGTCTTCTCGGCGCCGATCTCGCTTGCCAGCCCCTTCACCGCCCACAGCGCCTGGCGTCGGTCCAGGCCCAGGGACTGGAAGGCGTCGGCCTCGGCCAGCAGCTCCAGGCCGCGCCGCGAGACCCCGCCGCGCAGGGCCAAGTCCTCCAGGGTGCGCGCGCCGGACTGCCGGGCCTTCACCAGGGCCGTCGCCTCCTCTTGCTTGAAACCCTTGATCTGGCGCAGGCCCAGACGAAGGGGACGCAGCGCGCCTACGATCACCTGGCCCTGCGGCCGTTCAGGCTCCGGCGCGCCTTCCAGGGTGCAGTCCCAGTCGCTGGAAAGGACGTCAGGCGGGCGCACCTCCACGCCGTGCTCGCGGGCGTCGCGGACCAGCTGGGCCGGCTGGTAGAATCCCATGGGCTGGCTGTTGAGCAGGGACAGGCAGAAGACGTCCGGCCGCCACCGCTTCACCCAGGCGGAGACGTAGACCAGGATGGCGAAGCTGATCGCGTGGCTTTCCGGGAAACCGTAGGAGCCGAAGCCCTCGATCTGCTTGAAGCAGCGTTGCGCGAAGCCGGTGTCATAGCCGCGCGCCGCCATCCCGTGGATGAATTTGTCGCGGTACTCCCACAGCTTACCATTGGCTCGGAAGGTGGCCATGGAACGGCGCAGGCCGTCGGCCTCGTCCTCGGTGAATTTGGCGGCTTCGATGGCCAGCCGCATGGCCTGCTCCTGGAAAAGCGGCACGCCCTTTGTCTTGCCCAGCACCTGCCGGAGTTCGTCGGGAGGACCGTGCGCGGGATCGGGCGCCGGGAACTCCGTCGTCTCCTTGCCTGCGCGGCGGCGGAGATAGGGATGCACCATGTCGCCCTGGATCGGGCCGGGCCGCACGATGGCCACCTCGATCACGAGGTCGTAGAATTTGCGCGGCTTCAGCCTGGGCAGCATCGACATCTGCGCCCGGCTCTCCACCTGGAAGACTCCCACGGAATCGGCCTTGCAAAGCATGTCGTAGACCGCCGGGTCCTCCTGCGGGACGTCGGCGATGTCGGCGATGCCCAGGATGTCCAGGCTCTTCCTGAGCGCGGTCAGCATGCCCAGCGCCAGGACATCGACCTTCATCAGGCCCAGCGCGTCGATGTCGTCCTTGTCCCATTCGATGAAGGTGCGCTTGTCCATGGCGGCGTTGCCGATGGGGACCGTCTCGTCGAGCCGGCGCTTGGTGAGCACATAGCCGCCGACGTGCTGCGACAGGTGGCGGGGGAACTGCAGCAGCTCCTGAGCGAGCGTCGTGGCGCGCCGGATTTCGGGGGCGTGGGGATCGAGGCCGCACTGGCGGATATGATCCTCCGCCACGCCGTCCCCGTAGCTGCCCCAGACGGTGCTGGCCAGGGCGGCGGTGATGTCCTCGGTGAGGCCCAGGGCCTTGCCCACCTGGCGGATGGCCATGCGCGGGCGGTAGTGGATGACGGTGGCCACGATGGCGGCGTGGTCGCGGCCATAGCGATCATAGACATACTGCATCACCTCCTCGCGGCGGGCGTGCTCGAAGTCCACGTCGATGTCCGGCGGTTCGCCCCGCTTCTCGGAGATGAAGCGGGAGAAGAGAAGATCCTGGTCCTCCTTGGTAGGGTCCACCGCGGTGATCCCCAAGCAGAAGCAGACGCAGGAATTGGCCGCCGAGCCGCGCCCCTGGCAGAGAATCTTCAGCTCGTCGCGGGCGTGGCGGACGATGTCGTGTACCGTCAGGAAGTAGTTGGGGAAGTCGAGCTTCTCGATCAGGTCGAGTTCGTGGCTGACGAGCTTGCGGACCTTCTCCGGCACGCCGTTCGGATAGCGCCAGCGGGCGCCTTCCCAGGCCAGGTCGCGCAGGTGCTGGATGGCGGTCTTGCCGGGCGGCGCCGGCTCGTCGGGGTACTCGTAGCGGAGCTGCGAGAGGTCGAAGTCGATCCGTTCGGCGATCTCGACGCTGCGCTCCACCGCGCCCGGGAACCTGGCGAACAGGCGGGCCATCTCGGCGGGGGACTTCAGGTGGCGCTCGGCGTTGGCCTGCAACCTTAGACCGGCTTGATGGATGGTGCAGGTCTCGCGGATGCAGGTCAGTACGTCCTGAAGGGCCCGCCGTTGGGGGCCGTGGTAGAGGACGTCGTTGGTGGCGACGAGGGGCGCGCCGGATTGCTCCGCCAGCGCCGCGAGCCGCGCGAGCCGGTGGAGGTCGCGGGGACCGTAGCCGCGGGAGGCCGCCAGCCAGACGTCGCCGCGCAACTCACCGCCGATGCGCGCAAGATGGCGTGCGAAGGCGTCGTCCAATTGCTGCGGCGGGACGACGAGGCAGAGCTGGCCTTCCGCATGGTCGAGGAAGTCCCGCCAGTGCAGCTCGCACTCGCCCTTGTCGGCCCGTCGCTGGCCGACGGTGAGCAGGCGGGTGAGGCGGCCGTAGGCCTCGCGGTTCGCCGGATAGACGAGAATGCTCGGTGAATCGCAGAGGAAATCCAGCCGGCAACCGGTGAGCGCCCGCACCGTCGCCCCGCCTTCGCGCAGGTCCTTCACCTGGGACCAGGCCCGGACCACGCCGGCCAAGCTGTTGCGGTCGCAGATTCCGATGGCCTCCATGCCGAGCCCATGAGCGCCCGACACCAGCTCCCACGGATGCGAGGCGCCGCGCAGGAAGGAGAAGTTGGTGGTCGCCTGCAGTTCGGCGTAGCGGGTCATCCGAACACCCCGTGCAGCCACCATTTCGCCGGCTGGCCGGCTTCATAGACGCCGGCGCGGAACAGCCAGAAGCGGGCGCCGTCCTCGTCCTCCACCCGGTAGTAGTCGCGGACGTGGGCTGTGCTGACGTCCTTGA
>CANJKG010000215.1 GCA_947474775.1 Caulobacteraceae bacterium
AGTGTACGCGTGCGTCGCACATCCGCCAGGTCGCGCTTGAGCTTGCCGATCTTCTCGGCCAGCAGCCTCCGGTCGGTCTCGATCTGGGTCTCGCCGGGGCCGCCCATGACCCCGAAACCGCCCCGCTGGCGCTCCAGGTGGGTCCAGGTCCGCACCAGCCGCGAACGCTCGTAGGAGAGCCTGGCCAGCTCCACCTGCAGGCGGCCCTCCTTGGTCCGGGCGCGGCGGGCGAATATCTCCAGGATCAGGCCGGTCCGGTCGATGACCTTGACCTGCCAGGCCTTCTCCAGGTTCCGCTGCTGGACAGGCGTCAGGGCGTCGTCGACGACCGCCACGTCGGCCTCGAGGCTTTCGATCAGCGCGCCGATCTCCTCGACCTTGCCCTTGCCGAACAGGGTGGCGGGCGTCAGCCGGCGCAGGTTGGCCACCAGGGCCTCCCGCACCTCAAGGTCGAGGGCGAGCGCCAGGCCCACGGCCTCCTCCAGGCGCGCTTCAGGGTCACGGGAGGCGCTGCGCGCCTCCCGATCGGGGTGGATGACCACGGCGCCCTGGACGGGCGCCTCGCGATCTACGGTTCTGGAAGGGCTCAATCGTCCTCGTCGTCCGACGGCTCGTACAGCTGCACCGGCTGTGACGGCATGATCGTCGAGATCGCGTGCTTGTAGACCAGCTGGGACTGCCCGTCCCGGCGCAGCAGGACGCAGAAGTTGTCAAACCAGCTGACGACGCCCTGCAGCTTCACGCCGTTCACCAGAAAGATGGTCAGCGGGGTCTTCGACTTGCGCACGCTGTTGAGGAAGGTGTCCTGCAGGTTCTGTTTCTTGTCACTCACGGCTTTTCGCCTCTTGTTTTAGACCGGACGGCCAAAGCGCCGCCCACACACGCAGATCAGCTAGCCCGCAAATCGCGACAGGCGCAATCGCAGGCGAGGGTTTAGATGGCGCTCGCTTTCGCCCGCTCGATATAGAGGCGGCGTAGCCTCGCCGCTACCGGGCCGGGCTTCCCGGAGCCCACGGGCTTGCCATCAATGGTCACGACGGGAAGCACAAGCGTTCCGGCTCCCGTTATGAAGGCTTCTTGCGCCGCCAGCGCCTCGGCGGGTGTGAATGGCCGCTCCTCCACCTTGAGGCCGGCCTTCCGCGCCAACTCAACGACGGACAGCCGGGTCACCCCGCGCAGGATGTTGGCGTTGGCGTCGCGGGTCCTGAGCACACCGTCCCCGTCGATGATCCAGGCGTTGGAGGATGCGCCTTCGGTGACGAAGCCGAGTTCGTCCACGAACCAGGCCTCCACCGCGCCGGCCTCGCGCGCCATCTGCTTGGCCAGCGCATTGGGAAGCAGGCCCACCGTCTTTATGTCGCACCGGCCCCAGCGGTTCTCCGGCGTCGTCACAACGCCCACGCCCTTGGCCGCCCGCGCCTCCGCGGCGGCCCGGTCCACGCGGCTCACCGTGACCACAACGGCCGGCGGCGTGCCGGGGGTCGGAAAGGCGTGGTCGCGGGTGGCCACCCCGCGGCTGACCTGCAGATAGACCAGCCCTTCGTGTATCCGGTTCCGACGCACGGTCTCCTTCAGCACCATGGTCAGCGCCGCTCGGCTCATGGGCATGTCGATGGAGAGCTCGCCCAGGCTGCGCTTCAGCCGCTCAAAATGGCCGTCGGGGTCGGCCAGCTTGCCGTCGAACAGGGCCCAGACCTCATAGACCGCATCGGCGAACTGATAGCCGCGGTCCTCGATATGCACGACGGCCTGGCCGTGGGGCAGGAAGCGGCCGTTGACGTAGGTGATCTTCCCCATCTTACTTCGCTCCCTTCGTGAGCTTCGAAGGATCGGGGATGTGGGCTGCGAAGCCTTGGCGAAGCAGTCCCATCAGGCCGGTTCGTCCTCAAGGGCCTTGCCGCCGGACAGGCCAAGCGACTTCAGCTTGCGGTGCAGGGCCGAGCGCTCCATGCCGATGAAGGCCGCCGTGCGCGAGATGTTGCCGGAGAACCGCATCATCTGCGCCGCCAGATACTCCCGCTCGAAGGATTCGCGGGCTTCGCGCAGCGGCAGGGCGATGATTCTGTCCGTGCCGTTCGGCTGGTCGTTCACCGAGGCCTCGGCGGGCAGCATCTCGGCAGTGATCGGCTCGCCCGGGGCGCCGGAGGCCAGGATCAGCATCCGTTCCACATTGTTGCGCAATTGGCGCAGGTTGCCTGGCCAGGCGCGCACCTGCAGGCTCGCCAGGGCGTCGTCGGCGAGCACGCGCCGGGGCAGACCGCTGCCTTCGCAGATCCGGTCGATGAAATATTCCACCAGCTCCGGGATGTCCTCGCGCCGCTCCGAGAGGCCGGGGACGTTGATCGGCACCACGTTCAGGCGATGGAACAGGTCCTCGCGGAACCGCCCCGCGGCGATCTCCGCGCGCAGGTCCCGGGCGGTGGAGGAGACCACGCGAACGTCCACCTGCACGTCCGAATCCCCGCCGACCCGGCGGAATCGCTGCTCCACCAGCACCCGAAGGATGCGTCCCTGGGTGTCGCGCGGCATGTCGGCCACATCGTCCAGGTAGAGGGTGCCGCCGTGGGCGCGCTCGAACACGCCGATCTTGGCCGGGCGGCCGCCCTCGCCTTCCTGGCCGAACAGCTCCACATCCATGCGCTCAGGAGTCATACCGGCGGCGCTGATGGCCACGAACTCGTTGCGCGCCCGGTGGCTGGCGGCGTGAATCTGGCGGGCCACAGTCTCCTTGCCCGCGCCGGGGGGGCCAGAGATCAGCACCCGGCTGTTGGCGCTGGCCAGCTTGCCGATCATCTGGCGAAGCTGCTGCGACACCGCCGAGCGGCCCATCAGCCCTTCCGATGTGATGGTCTGCAGCCGCAGGCGCCGGTTCTCGCGGCGTAGGTTGGTGTTCTCCAGCGCCCGCTGGACCACCAGCAGCAGGCGGTCGGACTTGAATGGCTTCTCCAGGAAGTCGTAGGCGCCGCGCTTGATCGCGCTTACCGCGGTCTCGATGTTGCCGTGGCCCGAGATCATGATCACCGGCAGGTCCGCGTCTAGCTGCTTGACCAGGTCCAGGAGCTCCAGGCCGTCCATGCCGCCCCCCGACATCCAGATGTCGAGGATCAGCAGCGTTGGCGCGCGGGCCCGAACGGCGGCCAGCGCCTGCTCAGCGTCGTTCGCTGTGCGCACGGAATAGCCTTCGTCGGTCAGTATGCCCGCGACCAGTTCGCGGATATCCGCCTCGTCGTCGACAACCAGGATGTCAGCCGCCATCGGGTCTCCTCAAGCTCTCATCTGTTCCGCGACCGCTTGCGGACGCACCCGCGCGCTCGCCGGCAACCGCAGGGTCGCCAGCGCCCCCTGCCCTGTCCGCGCGTCGGCCAGGGTCACCTCCCCGCCGTGGTCCTCCAGGATGCGCTTGACGATGGCCAGGCCAAGGCCCGTCCCCTTCTCGCGCGTGGTCACATAGGGTTCGGTCAGCCGGTCGCGGTCGCGGGCCGGCAGGCCAAGGCCGTTGTCCTCGACTTCGAAGGCCACGCCGGCGTCGTCGGAGACCAGCCGAACCCGGATCTTTCCCTTCACGCGCGGCGACTGCAGGCGGCGCGCCTCAACGGATTCGGCGGCGTTCTTCAGCACATTGGTGAGGGCCTGGGCGATCATTCGCCCGTCGGCCAGGACCGTGATCTCGGGGGTCGGCTCCACCAACTCCACTGTCAGATCGGGGCTCCCCACTCGGCGGGCGAAGACGGCGGCGCGGACCAGCTCGGCCGCGTCCTGCTCGGTGAACTGCGGCGCGGGCATCCGCGCGAAGGCGGAGAACTCGTCCACCATGCGCCCGATATCGCCCACCTGCCGCACGATGGTGTCGGTGCAGCGATCGAAGATCTCCAGTTCCGGCTCGGCCACGTTCTTGCGGAACTTCTTGCGCAGGCGTTCGGCCGAAAGCTGGATCGGGGTCAGCGGGTTCTTGATCTCGTGGGCGATCCGCCGCGCCACGTCGCGCCAGGCGGCGTTGCGCTGGGCGGCAACCAGCCGGGTGATGTCGTCGAAGGTCAGCACCAGGCCGCTTTCGCTGCGGCTGGCGCGTACCCGCAGGCGGCGGGTGTCTCGGCCACGGACTACGTCCACGTCCGCCTCGGCTTCCCCCGCGCCCGCGGCCTGGGTGAGCTCGGCGAACTCTGGGGCTACGTCCTCGATCAGCTGGCCGCGTCCGTGGTCGGACAAGGCCAGCAGCTTCACCGCCTGGCGGTTGGCGGCCGAGATTCGGTGCTGCGCGTCCAGGCCGATGACGCCGGCGCTGACGCCCGCCAGCACGGTTTCGATGAATTCCCGGCGCCGCTCGGCCTCGTCGCCGGCGCGCCTGAGGGCCTCCTGCTGGACCTGAAGATCATGCGTCATGCTGTTGAACGCACGGGAAAGTACCGCCAGCTCTTCTGAATCCCGGCTGGTGTCCACCCGCGCCGAAAGGTCGCCGCCGGCCACCCGCCCCGCTGCCTGCACGAGGCGCCCGACGGGGCCCGAGATGGCGTTGGCCGCACCCATGCCCAGCCACACCGCGCCGACCAGCACCAGCAGCGCCGTCTCGGCGTAGCTGAGGGCGAAGATGGTCTGGATCCGCTCGCGGTTTCGGGCGGCGTCGCGGTAGGAGATCAGCGAACCCTCGGCCTCGATCAGGTGGGCCACGATGCCCCGCTCCACCGGCCGCACCAAATAGAGGTAGGCGTCGGGATAGCCGCGCAGCCGGTAGACGGTGCGCATCACGTCGCCGCAGTTGCGGTTGCACAGCGAAATGTCCCCCTCGTCGGCGGCCACGAAGCTCGACTTGGGCGGCAGCATGAACGGCGGGGCGTCCAGGGCCTCCGCCCGGGCCAGCACGCGGCCGTCCCGGTCCACCAGATAGGCGGCCGGAAAGGCGTGATAGGAGGCCAGGTTGGCCAGGAAGTGGCTGAAGGTGACCGGGGAGGCCTGCAGCGCCGGCGCTGCGCGGTTGAGGTCGGCGCTCATCAGGGTGACGTGGTCGCGGATGTAGCGGCTCTGGTCCTCCACATAGGAGCGGGCCACCGTCGCCGAGTTCTCCACAACGGTGCGCACCCGCGACGAGAACCAGTCCTCCACGCCCCGGCTGACCAGCACCCCATAGAACAGGGCCACCACCACGGCCGGCGCTACGGCGGCCAGGG
>CANJKG010000216.1 GCA_947474775.1 Caulobacteraceae bacterium
ACCTGCCCTGACCGGTCAGCACATCAACCTGGCGCAGCTTGGCGACGATCTCTTCCGGCTTGTGGTGCTTCCTTGCCATCGTTCCATCCATCCAAAATGGTCCTCGGACCAACATAAGGGATGGATCACTTCAAGGGGGTCAGACCACCTGCGGAGGTCGCGCGCTGCGCCTCGGCGAAGGAGCTCACATCTAAGGTGGTCACGAACGGCAGGATCGCCTTCAGCAGGGCGACGTTTGGATTGCATTTTACAGCGTAGCTGACTCCGAAACGACCTCTGAAGAGATCCATCAGCTTCGCGAACCGACGGAGAATCAGGTCCACGTCGTAGACGTAGCAGGGTGTGCCGAATTCGCGCGCGGCCGCAGTGAGCAGGTCCGTTGGGGTCCCGCTCAAACCGCTCATTGATCAGCCATGCGCTGACAGAAGCTGACGATCCGATCGACGCTGTCGAGATTGTCGAGGTTCACATCGGTCGGCGACATGCGGAAGCCGCCCTCGGTCTCCAAGAACAGCATCAGGCTGACAAGCGCGAAGCTATCAATAACACCTGAACTGAATAGCAAAGTATCGGATTCTATATCGGAGGTGTCAATTCCGATATTATCTGAGAAGAACTCCAGGATCTGATCGCTGTCTATCATCATTAGGTTCCGCGGTCGTAGGCTGAGGATTCTGGACTTACAAAGCCGGAAATAGACGCGGAGAACATGTTGTTTTTGTTTACATGAGCACACAAACTGACGTCTGCTCTCAATCAGGATATCAAATTCGCCACAGGGGAAGTGATCCATGCCCCCCAAGTCCAACCTCCCCTCAGCGACCGGCGATCGTCGTTCATCGACCGGCGAGATCTCTTCCAGGGGCCGCCGGGGGCGTAGCGTGCGAGCGATTCCATGACAAGCGTTCAAACCGCCAGCTCCACGGATCACATGGCGCGAGCGCGAACCCTCGGGGAACGAGTGGCGGCGCAGCGGTCGGGCCTGGATGAAAAGGCGTTCACCGATCTGATCCTGGCGGAGCTTCGGGCCGATGGCCTGATCTCGGCTGTCGTTCCGAGCACGCATGGAGGCCACGGGATGGGGCTCGGTGACGTCGCGCGGGTGACGCAGCATATAGCCAGGGTGTCGGGGTCAGCGGGGCTGATCTACGCCATGCACATGTCGCAGCTGCTGACCCTGGTGCGGCATGGGCGTGACAATCCGTTCTTCGACGACCTGTTGCGGCGCGCGGCGCGCGATCAGATCCTGTTCGCCAGCGGAACCTCCGAGAAGGGCGTCGGCGGGGACATCCTGCATTCGCTGTGCAGCATTGATGACACGCCGGACGGCCGGCTGTCGGTCACCAAGGAAATTCCCAACATTTCCTACGTCGATCATGCGGGCGTGGTGCTGATCAGCTGCATGCGGCCTGGCGGGAAGAAAGCCACCCAAGTGCTGGTGGCGGCAGAAACGGCGGGGATCGCATTCACCCCGGGACGCGAGACCGGCTTCATCGGCATGCGTGGAATCCAGAACCGGTCGTACCAGCTGACCGCCCGGTTCGAACCGGCCGCCATCTTCGCCCAGCCCTATCCGGTGATCGCCCGCGAGACCATGGCGCCGTCGATCCACATCTTCTGGGCGGCGCTGTGGAGCGGCATCGCGCGCCATGCGCTGGATGTGGCCCGGACGTTCGTGGCCAAGGAGATGGCCGAAGGCGAGGTGGCCGCGGTGGTGCGGCACGACCTGACACGCCTGGCGGACATGCACCACGCCATGAACGCCCTGATCCGCGACGCGATCGCGGACGAGGAGCGGCGGATGTCGGGGGAGCCAGCGGTCGGGGCCACGGGGCTGGCTCCGGCGGCGCGCAGCAACCGGCTGAAGGTGACCTGCTCGCGGCTGGTCAACGAGATCTGCCAGGGGGCGCTGGAGGTGATCGGCATCCGCGGCTACGCGGTGGACGGGCCCTACAGTCTGTCGGAGCCCCTGCGCGATGCGCTCAGCGGCTCGCTGATGGTGTCCAACTACCGGCTTTCGGCGAACAACGCCAAGATCGAACGGTTCATCGAAGAGGAACTCTAACCCAGCGCCGCCTTGATGGCGGCCAGACCTTCGGCGGCGCGTGCGCCGTCGGGGGCGCCGCCCTGGGCGAAGTCGGGACGGCCGCCCGCGCCCTGGCCGCCCATGGCGGCGACGGCGGCCTTGGCCAGCTCGACGGCGCTGAACCTGCCCTGGGCCGAGCCGGTGACGGCCACGGTGACCGCGGCCTTGCCGTCGGCCGAGCCCACCAGGGCGATGATCCCGTCGGGCAGCTGCTTCTTGAACTCCTCGGCGATGGGCCGCAGGTCCTTGCCGCCGACGCCTTCCATGACCCGGGCGAGCAGCTTCACGCCGCTGATTTCCTCAGGACCGGCCGGGATCGCTCCGGAGGAGCCGCCGCCCATGGCCAGCTGGCGCTTGGCCTCGGCGAGCTCCTTCTCCAGCCTGCGGCGCTGGGCCTCCAGGGCCTCGACGCGGGCGGTGACCTCGGAGACGGGCGCCTTGAACTGCTCGGCCAGGCCCTTGGAGACGCTCGCCTGCTCCAACAGGAAGCGGCGCGCCGCCTCGCCGGTCAGCGCCTCGATCCGGCGTACGCCGGCGGCCACGCCCTGCTCCGAGACGATCCTGAAAAGGGCGATGTCGCCGGTGCGGGCCACATGGGTGCCGCCGCACAGTTCCACCGAATAGTCGCCGTCGCCCGCCAGCGTGCGACCGAGGGCCAGGACCCGGACGCTCTCGCCGTACTTTTCGCCGAACAGGGCCATGGCGCCCTTCTCGATGGCCTCCTGGGCGCCCATCAGCTTGGTCTCAGCCGGCAGATTCTGGCGAACCACGGCGTTCACCTCGGCCTCGATGCGGTCGAGTTCGTCGGGTGTCAGCGGCTGGCCGTGGCTGAAGTCGAAGCGCATGCGCTCACCGTCGACCATCTGGCCCTTCTGGGTGACGTGGCCGCCCAGCACGTTGCGCAGGGCCGCGTGCAGCAGGTGGGCCGCGGAGTGGTTGGCCCGCGTGGTGATGCGGCGCTCGGCGTCCACCGCCAGACGCACGCGGGCGCCCGGTATCAGCTCGCCCTCGAGGATTTCCAGGTGGTGGACGTGGAGGTCGCCGGCCTCCTTCTGTACGTCCAGGACGCGGGCGCGGCCGCCGTCCCATTCGGCCTCGCCCTGGTCGCCGGCTTGGCCGCCGCTTTCGCCGTAGAAGGGGGTGCGGTCGAACAGGGCCTGGGCGCGGCCGCCGGCTGCCACGGTGTCGACCTCTTTGCCGTCGGCCACCAGGGTCAGCAGCTCGGCGGTCTCCTCGCCGGTGTCGTAGCCGGTGAAGACGGTGGGGCCCAGGCGGTCGCGGATGGCGAACCACTCGGCGGCCGCGGCCACCTGGCCGGAGCCGGTCCAGGCCTCGCGCGCCTGTTCGCGCTGGCGGGCCATGGCGGCGTCGAAGCCTTCCAGGTCGACGGTGAGACCCATGGCGCGCACGGCGTCCTGGGTCAGGTCGAGCGGGAAGCCGTAGGTGTCATAGAGGCGGAACGCGGTCTCGCCGGCCAGGATGTCGCCGGGCGCCAGCCCCTGGGTGGCCTCCTCCAGCAGCGACATGCCGCGGCCCAGCGTGCGGCGGAACCGCTCCTCCTCCTGGCGCAGGTTGTCGACGATGGCCGGCTCGGCGCGGCGCAGCTCCGGATAGGCGTCACCCATCTGGGCGATGAGGGCCGGGACGAGCCGCCACATGAGCGGCTCGGCGGCGCCCAGCAGGTGGGCGTGGCGCATGGCCCGGCGCATGATCCGGCGCAGGACGTAACCGCGGCCCTCGTTGGAGGGCATGATGCCGTCGGCGATCAGGAAGCTGGAGGCGCGCAGGTGATCGGCGATCACCCGGTGCGAGGCGAGCTGGTCGGGGGACGGCTCGCCGGTGAGCGCGGACGAGGCGGCGATCAGGGCCTTGAACAGATCGACGTCGTAGTTGTTGTGGACGCCCTGCAGCACGGCGGCGATGCGCTCCAGGCCCATGCCGGTGTCGATGGAGGGCTTGGGCAGCGGCTTGCGCGTGCCGTCCTCGAACTGCTCGTACTGCATGAAGACCAGGTTCCAGATCTCCACGAAGCGGTCTCCGTCCTGGTCGGGACTGCCGGGCGGGCCGCCGGGGATGTGGTCGCCATGGTCGTAGAAGATCTCCGAGCAAGGACCACAGGGACCGGTGTCGCCCATGGACCAGAAGTTGTCCGATGTGCCGATGCGGATGATCTTCTCGTCCGGCAGGCCGGCGATCTTCTTCCAGAGCGCATGGGCCTCGTCGTCGGTGGCGTAGACGGTGACCAGCAGGCGCTCCACCGGCAGTCCGTAGACCTTGGTCAGCAGCTCCCAGGCGTGGCTGATCGCGGCTTCCTTGAAATAGTCGCCGAAGGAGAAGTTCCCCAGCATTTCGAAGAAGGTGTGGTGGCGGGCGGTGTAGCCGACGTTGTCCAGGTCGTTGTGCTTGCCGCCGGCGCGCACGCACTTCTGGGAAGAGGCGGCGCGGGGCCAGGGTGGGGCCTCGGCGCCGGTGAAATAGGTCTTGAACGGCACCATGCCGGCGTTGACGAACAGCAGGGTGGGATCGTTCTGCGGCGCCAGGGGCGCCGAGGCGGCCACGGTGTGGTCCTTGCCTGCGAAGAAGTCGAGGAAGGTCGCGCGGATGTCGTTCAGGCTCGGCATGGCGTCGGTTTACGCAATCCGCGGGCCGCGGCAAGGGGAGTCGGTCGCAGCGGAGGGCCGCGAGGGCGCGGCGCCGAAGGGAAGGGCAGGCGCGTGGAGAGGTTCGCGCCTGCCCTCACCCCAACCCTCTCCCTCTTGCTGGGAGGGAGAGGGGGCGTTTCTAGTCCTCGGCGGGCTCGGCGCCGCCGACGAGGAGCTCCTCCTCGATGACAGCCTTGGCGCCGCGGACGGCCTTCTCGATGTCGGCGGCCATGTCGGGGTTGGCCTTGAGGAATTCGCGGACGTTGTCGCGGCCCTGGCCGATGCGCTGGCTGGCGTACGAGAACCAGGAGCCGGACTTCTCGATCACGCCGGCCTTGACGCCAAGGTCGATGATCTCGCCCAGCTTGGAGATGCCCTGGCCGTACATGATGTCGAACTCGACCTCGCGGAACGGCGGGGCGACCTTGTTCT
>CANJKG010000217.1 GCA_947474775.1 Caulobacteraceae bacterium
GCCGACGCGCTCACCGGCCAGGACGCGGTGCGCACCGCCAAGGCCTTCCACGAGCGCCTGCCGCTCACCGGCCTGGTGCTGACCCGGGCCGACGGCGACGGGCGCGGGGGCGCGGCGCTGTCCATGCGCGCCGTCACCGGCCTGCCGATCAAGTTCCTGGGCGTGTCGGAGAAGATCGACGGCCTCGACAGCTTCGACGCCCGCCGGGTGGCCGGCCGCATCCTGGGCCAGGGCGACGTGGTGGCCCTGGTGGAGAAGGCGGCCCAGGACCTGGACGTGGCCAAGGCCGAGGCCATGGCCAAACGCCTCGCCAAGGGCCAGTTCGACCTCGACATGATGGCCGAGCAGCTCTCCCAGATGAAGCGCATGGGCGGCATGCAGGGCCTGATGGGCCTGCTGCCCGGAGTGCAGAAGATCAAGCAGCAGGTGGCCGAGAGCGGGCTCACCGACAAGAGCTTCGAACGCCAGGTGGCGATCATCTCCTCGATGACCAAGCTGGAGCGCAGGAAGCCCGACATCCTGGCCGCCTCGCGCAAGCGCCGCATCGCCGCCGGCGCCGGCGTCGACGTGGCCGAGGTGAACCGGCTCCTGAAACAGCACCGCCAGATGGCCGACGCTTTCAAGATGATGAGCAAGGACGGCGGCAAGGGTTTCGCGCGGATGGCCGGCATGCTGGGCGGTGGCAAGGCCGCCCCCGGTGGCGGGCCGAACCTGGATGCGCTGAAGAACCTCGGCGGCGGCGGCAAGATGCCATCCCAGGAAGAGCTGGAGCAGATGGCCGCCAAGCTCGGCGGCCCTGGCGGCCTCAAATTACCCGGCCTCAACCTTCCTGGCTTGGGGGGCGGCGGCCTGCCCCCTGGCTTCAACCCCTTCAAGAAATAGCATTTTTCAAAGGACCAACCGATGCTGAAGATCAGGCTTTCCCGTGGCGGCGCCAAGAAGCGCCCCTACTACTCCGTCGTCGTCGCCGACAGCCACTCGCCCCGCGATGGCCGTTTCATCGAGAAGGTGGGCTCATTCAACCCGCTGTTGAAGAAGGATGACCCGAACCGCGTCGTCCTGAAGGTCGAGCGCATCCAGGAATGGCTGTCCAAGGGCGCCCAGCCCACCGACCGCGTGCAACGCGAACTGGCCAAGCAGGGCGTCGGAACCTGGACGGCGGGCAACAACCCGAAGAAGGGCCTGCCCGGCCAAAAGGCCCAGGAACGCATCGAGGAGCGCGCCAAGCGCGAGGCCGACCGCGCCGCCGCGGCCGAAGCCGCCGCCAACGCCCCGCCGCCGCCGGTGGAAGAGCCCGTAGCCGAGGAGGCTCCGGCCGCCGAGGCCGCCGTGGAGGAAGCGCCCGCCGCTGAAGCCGCTGCTGAAGAGGCGCCTGCTGCTGAAGCGCCTGCTGCTGAAGCCCCCGCCGAAGAAGCGCCGGCCGCCGAGGCCGCCCCGGCCGAGGAACCCGCCGCTGAAGCTGCTGCCGAGGAGGCCCCCGCCGCCGAAGCCGCGTCTGAAGAAAAGACCGAGGGCTGAGCGACTCCTCCCTCCTTCTGGTCGCCCGCGTCGCCGGCGCCTTTGGCGTCCGCGGCGAAGTGCGGCTGACGGCCTTCACGGCCGAGCCCGCGACCCTGCTGGACTACCGCGACCTCAAGCGGGAGGACGGCTCGGCCGGGCTGACCCTCACCTCCGGCCGGCCGGCCAAGGGCGGGGTGGTGGCGCGCGCCCGGGAGATCGAGACCCGCGAACAGGCCGAGGCGCTGCGCGGGCTTCGTCTGTATATCCCCCGCGACCTGCTGCCCCCGCCGGAGGAAGACGAGTTCTACGTCGCCGACCTGGCGGGGATGACCGTGGAGACCGCCGAGGGCGAGGTCCTGGGGACGGTGAGGTCGGTGCAGGACTTCGGGGCCGGCGACCTGATGGAGGTCCAGCCCGCCGAGGGCGCCAGCTGGTGGCTGCCCTTCACCCGCGAGGCGGTCCCCGAGGTCCGGCTGGCGGAGCGCAAGGTCATCGCGGTCAAGCCAATCGAAACTGAGTAGCTACGCCCTCGGCGGGCGCAGCATGCCTTCCTGGGCGGTGGAGGCCACCAGCACGCCGGCCTCGGTGTAGATCGAGCCTCGCGAGAAGCCGCGCCCACCTGAGGCGATCGGGCTGTCCTGCACATAGAGGTGCCAGGCGTTGAAATCGATCGGCCGGTGGAACCACATGGAGTGGTCCAGGCTGGCCGACTTCAGGCCCGGCGTGCGCCGCGTCACCGGATGCGGCCGGGTGGCGGTGGCCAGCATCCCCATGTCCGAGGCATAGGCCAGGATCGCCTGGTGCAGGCGCGGGTCGTCGCCGATCGGGTCGATGGCCCTGAACCAGTATTTGTTGAACGGCGGCTGCTGGCCCTCCGGCGACAGCATGCCCTCCACGGTGCGGATCTCGATCGGGCGGGTGACGCTGCTGCTCAACCAGCCGGTGGCGCGCCCGGCGTCGGGCTTGCCGGCGTCCTCCGGCCGGATCTCCGCCAGCAGCTCGCTCCAGTGCGGGTGCTCCGGGACCGGGACCTGGTGCTCGAACCCCTCCTCGGCGTCCTGGAAGGAGGCGGCCAGGTTGAGGATCTGCTTGCCGTCCTGGATGGCGATCACGCGGCGGGTGGCGAAGCTGCCGCCATCACGGGAGCGGTCCACCTCGAAGACGATCGGCACGACCGGATCACCCGGCCGAATGAAATAGGCGTGCAGCGAGTGGCAGGGCCGTTCCTCCACGGTCTCATAGGCCGCCAACAGGGCCTGGGCGATCACCTGGCCGCCGAAGATCCGCCCCGACCAGCTGTCCGGCGTGGTCCCACGGAACCGGTTCTTCTCCAGCCGCTCGAGCGCCAGGGTTCCGGCCAGGGTGGTGGTCATCGATCGGTTGTCCTCAACGGCGGTGCGTCCGCCTTTACGCGGCGGCCGGCGGCCGGAAAAGTCTTCAAGCCTTGGGCCGGCGCATCCGGATCAGGCCTTCCTGGGCGACGGAGGCCACCAGCACGCCGGCCTCGTCATAGACCGCGCCTCGGGTGAAGCCGCGCCCGCCGCCGGCGGCCGGGCTGTCCTGGGTGTAGAGATGCCAGTTGTTGAAATTCAGCGGCCGGTGGAACCACATGGCGTGGTCGAGGCTGGCGCCCATGAAGCCGGGCGTGCGCCAGCTCACCGGATGCGGCCGAAGCGCCGTGGGCAGCAGCGCCATGTCGGAGGCGTAGGCCAGGATAACCTGGTGCATATGCGAGCCGGGCGCGATGGGGTCGCGGGCCTTGAACCAGATCTGGCCCTCAGGCGGCTTGAGGCTGTCGTCCAGGTTGGCGTCTACCCAGCGCAGGTCGATGGGCTTCTGGACCTTTTCGGCGCCCGACACGTGCTGCACCCCGTGCTTCTCCTCCAGCAGCTTGAGGGCGGCGGTGTCCGGCAGACCCCTCCAATGCGGGTGCTCCGGGACCGGCGTCTGGTGCTGGAAGCCCTCCTCCTCCACCTGGAAGGAGGCGGCCAGGTTGAAGATCTGCTGGCCGTGCTGGACGGCGATCACGCGCCGGGTGGTGAAGCTGCCGCCGTCGCGGGCCCGGTCCACTTCGAAAACGATGGGCACGCTGGGGTCGCCGGGGCGGATGAAATAGGCGTGCAGCGAGTGGCAGGCGCGGCCCTCGACGGTCTCGTAGGCCGCCAGCAGGGACTGGGCGATCACCTGGCCGCCGTAGATGCGGTCCATGCGGGTCTGGGGTGTGGTCCCGCGGAACAGGTTCACCTCCAGACGCTCCAACTTGAGCGTCTCGGTCAGGGTCTCGGCCATCCGCGGCGTCCGTATGTTGCGACTGCGAAGGCGCGCTTACCCCCCGCCCGCGCCGGCGGCAAGGCTCGCAGGGTCTTGACGTGGACCCGCTGGGCGCCCCTTTGGCCTGATGTCGTTCGACGCCACCGTCCTGACCATGTTCCCCGAGGCATTCCCCGGCACCCTAGGCGTCTCCCTGATCGGGACCGCCTGGCGCGAGCACGGGCTGTGGACCCTGGAAACGGTGGACATTCGGGGCTTTTCCAAGGATAAGCGCGGCTTCCTGGACGATACCCCCGCCGGGGGAGGTCCGGGACAGGTGATGCGGGCGGACGTCATCGCCTCTGCGCTGGACAGCGTGGAGCGGCGCGGCCGCCCTCTTTTATATATGAGCGCCCGGGGCCGGCCCCTGACCCAGGGCCGCGTGCGTGAGTGGGCCGCGGGGCCTGGACTGATCGTCCTGGCCGGGCGGTTCGAGGGGGTGGATCAGCGGGTCATCGAGGCCCGCGGGTTCGAGGAGGTCGCCGTCGGCGACGCGGTCCTGGCCGGTGGCGAGGCCGCCGCGATGGTGGCGATCGAGGCGTGCGTGCGACTTGTCCCCGGTGTGTTGGGCCAGGCCGCGAGTTTGAGTGAAGAAAGCTTCGAGGACGGGCTCCTCGAACATCCGCAGTACACCAGGCCGCGGACGTTCGAAGGGCTCGATATCCCCGAGGTGCTGCTGAGCGGCCACCACGCGGAGGTATCCAAGTGGCGGCGGGCGCAGCGGGAAGACGTCACGCGGGAGCGGCGGCCGGACTTGTGGGCGCGGCGTCCCGCCAATCAACAGGCAAAGGGCGATTAAGCCCGGAAGGATGAAGACCATGAACGTGATCGAGACCCTCGAGAAGGAAGAAGCCGACCGCCTGCTGGCCGTCCGCTCCGTGCCGGAGTTCCAGCCGGGCGACACCGTCCGCGTGAACGTGAAGATCAAGGAAGGCGAGCGCGAGCGCGTCCAGGCCTATGAGGGCGTCTGCATCGCCCGCCAGGGCCAGGGCATCAACGAGAGCTTCACCGTCCGCAAGATCTCCTTCGGCGAGGGCGTGGAGCGGGTGTTCCCGGTGCTGTCGCCGATGATCGAATCCATCGAGGTCAAGCGCCGCGGCGTGGTGCGTCGCGCCAAGCTCTATTACCTGCGCGACCGCCGCGGGAAGTCAGCCCGGATCGCCGAGCGCCAGATGGCCCGCAAGGAAGAGACCGCCAACACCGAAGCCTAGAGCCTGATCGGTTCAGATGGAACCATCTGAACCGTGAATCAGGCTCTACGCCTTTGATTGTCGAGCACGATTCAACGATCAGACGACTCCGTCTGA